>JBHEMB010000388.1:0-6528 GCA_046262855.1 Mycobacteriales bacterium
CGCCTGGTGAGACCGTGACCGACCCCGTGTGCGGAATGACCGTCGACCCGACGTCGGCAGCAGGCACGACGACGTACGCCGGGAAGGAGTACTCCTTCTGCTCGAACGGTTGCGCGCACGCGTTCACTGCTGATCCGGGCAAGTACGTCCGTGAGGTCGGCTCGCAGGCCCGGTCGTGACGACCGACCGCGAGGGCTGACGCCGATCAGCCGCCGTACTCCCAGTGCCACGCCTCGGGCCTGCTGCCGGAGGGCTGGGCCCAGTCCGGGTGGTACCAGCCGAAGCGGCCGGCGTTCGCCCTCATCCAGTTGTGGGCGGCGGAGCCGCTGTTCTGGATGCCACCGCAGAAGTCCACGGCCAACCCCCAGCCGTGCTCGCTGGTGCCCGGCACGGCGGCGAGTCCTGGCTTGCGTCGGTAGACGTCGGCCTGCTCGCTGTACGAGCGGTAGGAGTCGGTCACGCACAGTGGGCTACCGACGGTCGAGGCGTGGTAGCGGCTCATCTTGTTGAAGGCCGCCGCAGCGTCACTTCGCAGCCGATGACCCGGTGCCTGCCAGAGCGGGCACAGTGAGCCCGGGTCGAGGTTGCCGTTCTGCTGACCCGCGGTCGATTTCCCTGTGCAGGCAGGTCCGCCGGCGATGAGGTAGCGGCTGCGCGCTGCGCGCTCGCGCGCGGCTCGGGCCCGAGCCTCGGCTGCCGCCCGGCGCGCCCGCGCGCTCTGCAACGCCGTCTCAGCCGCGACGAGTGTGTCGGAGGTGCGCTGCGCCAGGGCTTGGAGCTGGCGCATGCGCTTGGCGGAACGGTCCACGAGACCCTGCGCCCGAGTGGCCAGTGCCTCTGCCTCGGCCTCCTGCTGGCGCAGCCGGTGCCGGGTCGTGGCGGCCTCCGCGATGACAGCCTGGCTGGTGCCTGCTGCTCGCTCCGCGAGCTGCGCCCCCTGCAGGGCGTCGAGGAACTCGGACGGGGACTGCGTGAAGACCAGCTGTACCGGGCTCTGACCGTTGCGGCTGTACATCTGGCGCGCCAGCGAGTCCAGCTTGTGCTGTCCCGCGTCCGCGTTGGCTTGCGCCTCGGCGACATGCCTCCGGGTGTTGCGCAGCGCGAGCTGGACCTTACGTAGCGCCTGCTGGTCGGCCTCCCACCTGCGGGTGCCGTCGGTGAGCTCACGGGTCGTCTTCACGACCAGGCTCTGCAGCGCGTCCACCCGGGCCTGGGCCACGGCGACGTCATCCGCGCGTGCGGAGGGCGGTCGGGCCACCCCGAGCAGTCCGGCCGTCGACAGCAACGCCGCGCAGGTCAGGAGACGCGCCAGCCGAAGCTGCCAGCTCGCTGGGTGGGACAGCATGTGAAACGAGACCTTCCCGCACGCCTGCGAAGTCAGCTGTCGGGTTCGGGCGCGGTGACTTGCCCGGCCTGCGCGGACGCAGGCTTCACCCCGAGGAGCCCTCGCGGGCTCCGTGAACGTCGGGTCCCCCGCTCCTGCCCGGACTGCGGTGCTCGGCATCCCAGACGCGCCGGGAGGTCGGCGACGTGCCTCGGCGTGGGCAGGACTCGGCGTTCCGCCTCGGCACCCCTACGTTCGGTAGTAGGTGACGAGACGGTAACAACCGGAGCCGCGGAAGTGCAACGCGACGGGAACTCGCGCGCGTCACGTCTTCGAGCGGCCACGACCTCGCCCAGGCTGATTGTTACCCTAGGGGGGTACTGTGCCCGAAGGGCGTCGGCACCGGGTTTCCCAGGCCGGGCGAGGCGCGTACCGCTGGCGGCTCTGTCGTGTGGCGGCGACCACGAACCAGGAGAGCAGCATGCCCACGTTCAGGATCCCGTCCTACTGCCCCCGCCGTGCTGTAGCGCTGGCGGCTATCGCGCTCGCGACCGCCTGTGGCGGCAACTCGACGACCGGGTCGAGTCACGAGCACCGGGGTGCCGCCCCGACCCAGACGGCGACGTCATCGCCCATGCCCGGCATGTCCGCCGGCGAGCACCACGTTGGCGCCGGCAAGGGACTGCTTGCGAGTGAAGACGGCTACGCACTGACCCCGGCGAGCAGCACGCTCGCGGTCGGGCAGCAGACCATCCGCTTCCAGGTCGTCAACCCCCAGGGCTCGCCGCAGACCGACTACGTGCAAGACCAGACGAAGCTTCTGCACTTCTACCTCGTCCGGCTCGATCTGACCGGCTACCAGCACCTGCACCCGGCGATGGCCAACGGGACCTGGAGCATCGACGTCAACGTGCCTGCGCCCGGCCCCTACCGGATGTACGCCGACTTCGTCGCCAAGGACGCCAGCGGCCAGCACCATCCGCTGGTGCTGTCGAAGGTCCTGACGGCACCGGGCAGGTACACGCCTGTCCAGCTTCCGCCGCCCAGCACCACCGCCACCGCGGACGGGATCACGGCCACGATGTCCGGGGCGGTCACGGCAGGCAGCGAGAGCATGGTGACGTTCGAGGTCGCCGCTGGAGGCAAGCCGCTCACGGACCTCGAGCCGTACCTCGAGTCCTTCGCGCACCTGACCGCACTTCGCGCCGAGGACGCTGCCTACCGGCACCTTCATCCGGAGACGACCGCAATGGCCGGCGAGCGAGGCGGTCCCTCTCTTCGGTTCAGCGTCAACTTCCCTGAGAAGGGCACCTGGCGGTTGTTCCTCCAGGTCAAGCGGGCTGGTGTCCTCCAGCTGCTTCCGCTGACCCTCAGCGTCACCTGACCTGCGACATCCCCTTCGGGGTCGACGCACCGGTCACGGTGCTGCACGTGCATGCAGCGTGGGTCGGCGCAGCAGCATGATCCGATCTCCACGGGTGCGGGTCTTGGTGCGCCCGCGTCGGTCTCGCCGCAGCCTCCAGGTCTGTTGGCTGAGTGCTCTCGTCATCGCCGCTCCTCCGGTGGCTGCGCGCGAAGGACCGGAGGGATCGCGTGGCGGGCTGCCTGTGCGTGAACGCCATGACGACCTCCGTCGTCTTTCACCCGCAACAAGCGTCTACCCCGCGGACCCGCCACTGGTCACCCGCCGTGACCTGCGGCTGCGGGGTCTGGGGCGCCGCAACAATCAGGTTCGGGGGCCCCCAGCAGCAGCAGAATGGTCAACCCGTCTCGAACAACTCGCGCCCCGAGCGGCGAGTGGAGAGCAACGCTGAGCCAGTCGGAGCAAGACCATGTCGTGGACCCCTCGGTAGCCGTTGCCCACACGACGACCTCGGTCGCACTCTCGCGCAGAGACACCTGGGGCTCGCCGTGACAGGAGGCGACCGAGAGCGCGAGGCCCGACTCACCTGTTGAGGCGCCAAGCACCTCCACCGCCTCCCGGGGAACGGAGGACACGCTGGGTACCGACTGAACCCCGCCAGACGTGCACGCCACCAAACAATGCATCAGCCCGATGCCCGAGCTCACGCGCACGGCAATCGGCATGCCGAAAGGGTAGGCCCAGCCAAATGTGCTGGGCTGCGAATCCGCATCACTCGCCGGCACCGGGACAGCCCGCTGTCGACGAGCCGGCCGCCCTAGACGTAGCCCTCGACCTGCGGCTTTGCACTGTCTGGGCCGGTGGAGAGCGGATCGGGCGACGAGAATCGAACTCGCATTGTCAGTGTGGGAAGCTCAAGGTCTCTCAGCGCTGTGATCCGTAAACCTGCCGGTCAGCGCCTATGTCGCCACTTCTCAGGGGGCCTCCGCGGGGCCGTCGTGCAATGGGCGTGCAACTTCGGCTGGGGTGGGGGCCGCCCACAGCTCGTCGAGTGACTGCTGCTTCTCGTCGCGGGCACGTTGCAGCGCTCCACTGGCGGGCGCGACGTCGATGAGCTGCTCGAGGAGCGCCACGCGGGCGTCAGGGGCGAGGTCGGCGACGAGCCGCGCCTGAGCCTCTTCGGTGCCTGCGAAGGTCCCGCGGCTCCAGGGGTCATCGCTCATGGCTGCGACCTCGCCGTCTGATCCCTTCGAGGGCCTCGATGTCGGCGAGGTCCTGTGCCCGGCCTGCTTGTCTCTTCATCTCGATCAGGTGCTCCGCTGCCGCGACGGGAACGAGGTGCTCGCCGACCTGCGTCGGGACCGCGTGCTGCAGCAGCAGCTCGAAGTCGAGGGGATAGCTGACGAAGACATCGACTTCGCGTGCCAGGTTGTTCGGGTCGTAGAAGGAGAGCACCTGCATGTGCTTATCCTCGATCCAGGTCCGCCGGATCTCCGGGTCGGCGAAGTCGGCTGGCGCCACGGGTACGCGGGGCAACAGGCCGAGCTGCTGGAGTGCGTCCATGGCGCGCAGTGCCGGTTCGTGGTCCAGGTCGATGACAACATCGAGGTCCACGGTGGCACGGACGTGACCGCTCAGGACGACGGCCATGCCACCGACGACGACGTACCGCACGTCCGCGGCCGAGAAGGCCTCGTAGACGTCGTCGTAGATGCCCATGAGCGCAGCGTAGGTGCCGAGTTGTCAGAAGCCGGGGCGCACATTCTGGCCGGATGCTTCACGTGCCGACGGCTGTGCCCCTCGCGTGCAACTTCAGTGCAAGAACGAGTGGCACGAAGCGGCTTTCAGGCGTCAGTGAGAGTCACACTGACGAGAACCAGACCTGCGGTTTCGCACTGTCTAGGCATGTGAGGAGTGGAGCGGGCGACGAGAATCGAACTCGCACTGTCAGCTTGGGAAGCTCATGACCCCAACTGCATTCGGGATGAATAACTGCAGGTCAGCGCCGATGCGCAGCACCTGGACCGGGCCAATTCGAGGGCCGCGTGCAACTCGCGTGCAAGATGGCGCCGGGAGTCCGGGTGGGGCAGTCTTGGGTAGTCAGGTGTAGATGCTGTAGGCGAGGAGGGCGGCGGGCACGGCCCAGGCGTCGTCTGTCGAGGTGGCGTGGGTGTCGAGCACGGTGCGGGTCACCAGGATGTCGGCGTAGTAGCTGGCGTTGACCGTCTTGGCCGCGCCGACTCATTTTCTGCCGCCGGTGTAGTTGGCTTCGAGGGCGATGGATGACTGCCGGGGCCCGACGAACTCGCAGCCCCTATGGGACTTGCGGGAACATGTACCCCGTATGGATGCCATGCAGCGGAGTAACGCATACACGATGCCGCTGATCCTGCGGAAAAATGTACCACCCAGTGTCGGACCAGATGCCGTCGTTACCGGGTTGGCGCCCCTCCGTCAGAGCCCGGGCAGGGTGCCCTGCTGGCCTTGGTCGTCGGCCTTCTTCACTCGCCGGGCGGTCCGCTTGGGCGTCCTGGCGTTGAGTAGGGCGTCGAGGTCGCGGGCGATCGCGGCATCGCGGTCGGCGGTCGCGCGCTGGTACCGCAGCGCAAGATCCGGAGTTGCGTGCCCGAGGCGGTACATCAGCTCGGCTGTAGTCGCTCCCGTGACGGCGGCGAGGGTGGCAGCGAAGCCACGCAGGTCATGGAAGTGCAGGTGACTGAGCTCAAGCTTGCGCAACGTCGGTCGCCATACTTTCGTCCCGAAGGTGGTCTCGCGGACCGCTGCGCCGCGAGGGCCGACGAAGACCAGACCGTCGGTGTCTGGCTCGGCGTAGTGCGTGAGGTGATGGCGCAGACTGTCCATCGCGACGGCCGGCAGGGCCACGACGCGAATGCCGGCTGTCGACTTGGGGGGTCCCACGTGCCGACGTCCCCCTGGCAGATAGGCGGCGGATGCGACGACGCTCACGGTGCCGCGCTCGAGGTCGACGTGGTTGCGAGTGAGTCCGGCAAGTTCCCCGATACGTAACCCACCGAACGCGGCGACGGGCACGAAGGCGTTCCAACGTTCCGGGACTGCGGTGGCGATTCGAAAGACGTCGTCGAGAGCGATCGCGGGTCGCGGTGACGTGTGCTCGTCGCCAGCGCCCACCAGCGTGCAGGGGTTGCTACGAATCTCTCCCGCGCGGACGGCGCTGTTGAGAACGGCCCTGAGAAGCCGGTAGCACTTCGCGGCGCTCAAGGGACCCGGCCCGCTGTCGGGGTCTACGAGCTGTTCGTACCAGCGCCGAACGCTGGCGGTGTCAAGGTCACGGAGGGGTTGCCGACCCAGGGTCGGCAGGATGTGCTTTTCGAGCTGCCATTCATAGAGCGCGACCGTGCGCGGCGCGAGCGGCTTGCCGTTGACCCGCCGTGTCCGGACCCAACGCAACGCGAAGTTCCTGAGCTGCTCGGTACCAACTCGAGGATCCCGCCAGTCCCCACGGTGTAAGTCGGTCTCCATTGCCGCCAAGTACCGATCAGCCTCTGTTTTGGTGCCGAAGGTCTGCGTCGCGTTGACCACCTCCCCGCTGGCGTGGAGGTAACTGGCCTGCCAACGCCCGGAAGGGAGACGGCGAAGGCGGCCGAAGCGGCGGCGCTTGCTCATGCTGTCTCCCTTCCGAACCTCTGAGTGTCCCGCGTTGATGGTCTTGTCGGCGTACGCCGAAGGGAGCCTGTGGATATCGGTGACCGTCGTTACCGCTCGCGGCCGTGGGCGCGGTCTGTGTCCAGAGTCGGCATGTCCCTGCTGCGTTCCAGCGGCTCGGAGCTTCGGGGTCGACTCGGCTGGCCCCGCCGGAGCG
>JBHEMB010000389.1:0-3458 GCA_046262855.1 Mycobacteriales bacterium
GGGCCGGCGACGAGGCGGTGGGGGAGCAGCGCGCTCGGGACGCGATCACGCTGGCGCTCAAGGACCAGGGCGCGACCGACGCACCGCACGTGGGCTTCCACTGCCAGGGGCGCCCGTGCTTCGGGCCGGGGGGCCGGGTCACGGTCACGGTGACGTACTGGGTGAAGCTGCCCGGGCTCGGTGCGGTCTTCGGCGACGCCCGCCGGGGGGCGATCAAGGTGCAGGCGAGTCACGTCGAGTTCGCGGACAGGTACGTCGCGCGATGAGGTCACGCGACGACGAAGGAACGATCCTGCTGCTGACCATCGGGCTCTGCGCCGTGCTGCTGCTGCTCGTCGCGGTGGTCGTCGACGTCAGCAAGGTCGTCCTCGCCAGGCGCGCCCTCTCGGCGGCCGCGGACGGGGCTGCCGTCGCGGCCGCGCAGCAGGCCGATCGCGAGAGCATCGTCGCGCACGGCCTGGGCGATCGGGTGCCGCTCGACCCGGCGGCCGTGGCCGATGTCGTGGCGCAGTACGAGGAGGAGGCACGGGAGGAGCAGCCGGGGCTGCAGCTCGTGGGCAGCGTGGACCCGGAGGACGCCGGCACCGCACTGGTCCGGGCCAGCAGGACCGTGACGCTGCCGTTCGTCGGCTGGCTCGGCGTCGCCAAGGTGCAGCTTGACGTTGCCGTGCGGGCTCAGGCGCCGGTGCTGCCCTCGGGATGATCAACAAGGGGAACCACCCTGATTGACCATGTTCGCCGTTCCTGGAGGGGTCGATGCTGCACAGGGTCAACAGGTGAGCACGTTCAGTAAAGGGGGCAGACCAGGTGCTAAGGCGCATATCGACAGGTCTTCGACTTGCAGTCGCCACGGCGGTCGCGGGTACGGCGGGAGGACTGCTGCTGCAGCCCGCTTCCGCAGCGACGGCACCGCTGCCCGACATGGCGTCGGTGGGCCAGGTCGTCGGGGCGCCTGCTGCCTGGGCCGCCGGTGCGACAGGGCAGGGTGTCGACGTCGCGCTGCTCGACACCGGTGTGACCCCCGTTCCCGGTCTGCAGGGCAGCAACAAGCTGATCTACGGCCCGGACCTGTCCTTCGACTCGCAGGACCCGAACGCGGCTAACTGGGACGGCTACGGCCACGGCACCGCGATGGCCGGGATCATCGCCGGCAACGACGGCACCGAGGGCGGCTACCAGGGCATCGCGCCCGGCGCCCGCATCGTCAGTGTCAAGGTCGGCGCCTCCACCGGGGCTGCCGACGTGTCTCAGATGATCGCCGGCATCGACTGGGTGACCCAGCACGCGCACAGCGACGGTCTCAACATCCGCGTCCTGAACATCTCGCTCGGCACGAACAGCGTGCAGAGCTACCAGCTCGACCCGCTCGCGCATGCCGCTGAGCAGGCATGGAAGCAGGGCATCGTCGTGGTGGTGTCCGTCGGCAACGACGGCACGAGCACCAACAACGTCGCCGACCCGGCCATGGACCCGTTCCTGCTGGCCGTCGGCGCCGAGGACCCGCAGGGCACCGTCGGCATCAGCGACGACACCATCTCCTCGTTCAGCCAGCGCGGCACCGGGACCCGGCACGCCGACGTGGTCGCCCCCGGCAGCTACATCATGGGCCTGCTGTCGCCGAACTCGACGATCGCGAACGCCTACCCGAACGCCATCTTCGGGAACCGGTTCCTGCGTGGCTCCGGCACGTCGCAGGCGGCGGCCGTCGCGTCCGGCGTCGTCGCCGACCTGCTGAGCGCGCGCCCCAACCTCACCCCCGACCAGGTCAAGGCGCTGCTCACCTCGACCGCAGGCAAGATCGCCACCAACAACCCGAACTACGTCGGCGCCGGCGTCATCCAGCTCGCGCCGGCACTGACCGCGGCGGTGCCCGCCTACACCGCGCAGTCCTTCCCTGCCGCTGCCGGGAACGGCTCCCTCGAGCAGGCCCGCGGCACCGGCCATGTCGTTCTCAACGGCGTCAGCCTGACGGGGGAGCAGGACATCTTCGGCCACGCCTGGTCGTCAGCGGCCATCGCCACGGCCGAGAAGAACGGCTCCGCCTGGAGCGGCGGTGTCTTCAACGGCTCGACCTGGTCGGGCAGCACATGGAGCGGCTCGACGTGGTCGGGCAGCACGTGGTCGGGCAGCACGTGGAGCGGCTCGACGTGGTCGGGCAGCACCTGGTCCGGCTCAACATGGTCGGGCAGCACGTGGTCCGGCTCGACGTGGTCGGGCTCCGCCTGGTCGGGCTCCGCCTGGTCGAGCGACGTCTGGCTAGGGGCGACATGGAACTGAACGTGCGGGCCGGTCTGCCGTGACCGGTCCCGCGCGGCGCCCGTCGCTGCCGGTCGGCGTACTCATCGTGGCCTTCCTGGTCGGCGGTCTGCTGATCGACGTGACGGCGCTGCAGCTGAGGTTCCCGACGGTGGCGTCCATAGGCCTCGCCTTCTGCCTGGCCGGGCTGGCCTTCGCCGTGACCGAGGCAGTGGTCATGCACGTCGAGCTGGGCAAGAACGCGCACACGGTGTCGCTCGCCGAGCTGACCTTGACGGTGTCGCTGTTCTTCGTGCCGTCCAACCAGCTGCTGCTGGCCCGGCTGCTCGGCGGCGGCGCGGTGCTGGTGCTGGTCCGCCGGCAGCGGCCGCTGAAGCTCGCGTTCAACCTTGCGCTCTGGACGCTCGACGTCGCTGTCGCCTCGCTGATCTTCCGGCAGCTCGGTGGCGCGCTCGACGCCGGCACCATGCACATGGTCCTGCCGGCCCTGGCGGCGGCACTCAGCGCGGCGCTGGTCGACAGCCTGGCAGTCAACATGGTGATCGCGGCGACCAGCTTCGAGCTGGATCTGCCGAGGGCGCTCCGCTTCTTCAAGACCTGCATGCTGAGCGGCCTGGGTTGTGCGGTCGGCGCGCTGGTCTGCGTCGGGGCCATGGCGCACTCGCCGTGGCTGCTGCTGCCGGCGGTCCTCATGGTGGGGCTGTACCTGTTCGGCTTCCACAACCTCGGTTCGGTGCGGGCGCAGCACAACAACGTCAAGGAGATGTACGACTTCTCGGCCGAGCTCGGCAGCACGTCGCACAGCGAGCAGGTCATCGGCATCGTGCTGCGTCGCGTCGCTGAGCTGCTGCGTGCCGAGCGGGCGACGCTCTACCTGCACGACGCCGAGAGCGGCAGCTTCCAGGTCACCTCCCGCGACGACGACGGCCTGGCTGCTGCTGTCACGGTCCCGGTCGCCGAGGTCCCGCCGCTGCTGGTGGCCTCCCTCGACCGGCAGCAGCCGGTCCTCGTCCGCTCCGGCACCCGGGACGTTGCCTGCCAGGCCTTCCTCGAGCAGTACGGCGCGAAAGACGCGGTGCTCGCGCCGCTCTCCGGCGAGCAGGGACTGAACGGCGTGCTCGTGCTGTCCGATCGGTTGGGCGAGGTCAACACCTTCACGAAGGACGACGGGCTGCTGCTGCACACCCTCACCAGCCATGCGG
>JBHEMB010000390.1:0-4117 GCA_046262855.1 Mycobacteriales bacterium
GACGCCTAGCCTCGCGGGGGTGAGCGAGCAGCTGGACCTCGGCGTCACGCCGAAGCCCCGGGTCAGGAAGGCCCGAGAGCTCACCGACGACCGTCCCGTCGCGCGGCTCGTCGTCGACACCGGCGTCGCCCACCTGGACCAGCCCTTCGACTACCTCGTGCCGGTCGGCATGGCGGCGGCCGAGCCGGGCTGCCGGGTGCGGGTCCGCTTCAGCGGGCGGCTCGTCGACGGCTTCGTCCTCGAACGTCTCGACAGCTCCGACCACGACGGCCCGCTGCTGCCGCTGCAGTCGCTCGTCAGCCCGGAGCAGGTGCTCACGGCGGAGACCACGGCCCTCGCGCGAGCCGTCGCCGACCGGACCGCGGGCTCGCTCTACGACGTGCTCCGGCTCGCCATCCCGCCTCGGCACGCCAAGGTCGAGGCCGAGCCCTGGCACGACCCCGAGGCGTCGCCGGAGGCACCGGAGCCGGGCAGCTGGAGCAGGTACCCGCACGGGCCGGACTTCCTCCGCACCCCCGGCATCCGCGCCGTGTGGTCCGCCCTCCCCGGCCCCACCTGGCCCACCGAGGTGGCTCTCGCCGTGCAGGCGACCGTCGCCCGCGGCCAGGGTGCGGTGGTGGTCGTTCCCGACGCGCGTGACGTCGACCGGGTGTCCGCTGCCCTGGCGGCTGTGCCGCACGTCGCGCTGCGCGCAGACCTCGGCCCGGCGGAGCGGTACCGCCGCTGGCTGCGCGTGCTGCGCGGCGAGGTCCGCGCCGTCGTCGGGACCCGCGCCGCGGCCTTCGCCCCCGTCCGCGACTTCGGCCTCGCGGTCCTCTGGGACGACGGCGACGACCTTCACGCCGAGCCGCGTTCGCCGTACGCGCATGCCCGTGAGGTGCTCATCCAGCGGGTCCACCTCGCCGGAGCCGGTCTGCTGCTCGGAGGCTTCGCGCGTACGGCGGAAGCGCAGCTGCTGGTCGACAGTGGCTGGGCGCGTGAGCTGGCGCCCGGTCGGGACGCGCTGCGTGCCGTGGCCCCGCGGGTGGTCGGGACCTCGGAGGACGACCTCGCGCGCGACCCCGCCGCGCAGGCCGCCCGGCTGCCGGGGCTCGCGCACACCGCCGCCCGGCAGGCGCTGGAGGCCGGGGAGGCGGTGCTGGTGCAGGTGCCGCGGCGGGGCTACGTCCCGTCGCTCGCCTGCGTCCGCGACCGCACGCCCGCCCGGTGCCCCGCGTGCCAGGGGCCGCTCGAGGTGACCACCGGGCACGCCGTGGCCGGCTGTCGCTGGTGCGGGCGGATCGCGGGGGACTGGCGCTGCCCCGCGTGCGAGGGCCGGCAGTTCCGCGCGACCGTTGTCGGCTCCCGACGGACCGCAGAGGAGCTGGGCAGGGCCTTCCCGTCCGTGCCCGTCCGCACCAGTGGCCGGGAGGAGGTGCTCGCGACCGTCCCGACCGGTGCCCAACTGGTGGTGGCGACGCCAGGCGCCGAGCCGGTGGCCGAGGGCGGCTACGGAGCGGTGCTGCTGCTCGACCCGTGGGCGCTGCTCAGCCGGGCCGATCTGCGCGCCGGCGAGGAGGCGCTGCGCCGGTGGATGGCTGCCGCCGCCCTCACCAGGCCGCAAGGGCGGGTGGTCGTGGTGGCCGACCGGGCGGTGCCGCAGGTGCAGGCGCTGATCCGGTGGGACCCGGCAGGCGCGGCCGCCCGCGAGCTGGCCGACCGCACCGCCTTGGGCTTCCCGCCGGCCACCCGGATGGCGAGCGTCACCGGTGCACCGGCCGCCGTGGCGGAGCTGCTCGGCATGCTCGACGTGGAGGTCCTCGGGCCGGTGGCCGACGGCGACCACGAGCGGGCGTTCCTCCGCGTGCCGCGCACCGAGGGCGCCGCCCTCGCGCACGCGCTGAAGGCCGCCGCGGGCGTGCGGAGCGCCCGCAAGGCCGACCCCGTCCGCATCGAGCTCGACCCCCTCACCCTCTCCTGACCGCCGACGATGCGAGGGGCACCCTGCCATGCCGCGGTGGAACTCACTTCGTCCGCCGACGGCGGTAGGCGGTCGCCGCGACGATGCGAGAGGCACCCTGCCAGGCCGCGGTGGAACTCACTTCGTCGGCAGGCACCGCGTCCGGCTCACCTAGGCTGGCGGGCATGGCGCTGCGACCGATCCGGCTGTTCGGGGATCCCGTGCTGCGCACCAAGGCGGAGGTCGTCACGACCTTCGACAAGGAGCTGCGGGTCCTCGTCAAGGACCTCACCGAGGCCATGCAGGAGGCGCCCGGCGCAGGTCTCGCGGCGCCCCAGATCGGCGTCAGCCTGCGGGTGTTCACCTATGACGTCGACGACGTGGTCGGTCATCTCGTGAACCCGGTGCTGCACTTCCCGCACGAGGAGGAGCAGGACGGCGAGGAGGGCTGCCTGTCGATCCCAGGGCTGTCGTGGGAGTGCCGGCGGATGGCGGAGGTCATCGCGCACGGCCAGAACGAGTACGGCGACCCCATCACGATCCAGGGCCGCGACCTGCTGGCGCGCTGCGTCCAGCACGAGACTGACCACCTCGACGGCGTGCTGTTCGTCGACCGGCTGGACCCGGAGACCAAGCGGCGGGCCTTCGAGGAGATCCGGGACGCGGACTTCCAGCACGTACCGGTGATCAAGGCCAGCCCGCACCCGCTGTTCGGCCAGGCGCTGTAAGTGCGGTTGGTCTTCGCGGGGACCCCGGAGCCGGCCGTGCCCTCGCTCGAGGCGCTGCTCGCCAGCCGGCACGAGGTCGTCGGTGTCGTCACGCGTCCCGACGCACCCGCCGGCAGGGGCCGGGCGCTGCGCCCCAGCCCCGTCCGAGACGTGGCCGAGGCCCACGACCTGCCGGTCCTCACCCCGAAGCACCCGCGCGAGGAGGACTTCCAGCGTGCCCTCAACGACCTCGCCCCGGACGTCTGCCCGACCGTCGCCTACGGCGCCCTGATCCCACGTGCCGCGCTCGACATCCCACGGATCGGCTGGTCAACCTGCACTTCAGCCTGCTGCCCGCCTGGCGCGGCGCGGCTCCGGTCCAGCACGCCCTGCTCGCGGGCGATGAGGTCACCGGTGCGACGACGTTCCTCATCGAGGAGGGCCTCGACACCGGCCCGTACTACGGCATGCTCACCGAGGAGATCCGCCCGACCGACACCAGTGGCGACCTCCTCGACCGGCTCGCCACCGCCGGTGCGGGGCTGCTCGTTGCGACCCTCGACGGCCTCGACGACGGCAGCATCCAGGCACTGCTGCAGCCGGCCGAGGGGGTGAGCCACGCGCCCAAGATCACCGTCGAGGACGCTCGCGTCGACTGGACGGCACCAGCCCTCCGGGTCGACCGCGTCATCCGGGCCTGCACACCAGCCCCTGGCGCCTGGACGACCTTCCGCGACAAGCGGGTGAAGCTCGGCCCGGTGAGCGTCACCGCAACCCAGCTCGAGCCGGGTGTCGTCGAGGGCGACCTGGTCGGCACCGCAACCCGGGCTGTGCGGCTCGGCACCGTCCGCCCCGAGGGCAAGGGCGACATGCCCGCAGCCGACTGGCTGCGGGGCCTGAGGCCGGCGACTGGCGAGCGGTTCCAGTGAGACGGGACCCCGTCCGGCTGACGGCGTACGACGTGCTCAAGACGGTCCGCGAGGACGACGCCTACGCGAACCTCGTGCTGCCGAGGCTGCTGCGCGACCGTCGCCTCGACGGCCGGGACGCTGCCCTCGCCACCGAGTTGGCGTACGGCACGCTGCGCGCCAAGGGGCAGCTCGACGCGGTCCTGGGCCAGTGCGTGGACCGTCCGCTGGACAAGGTCGACGCCCCGGTCCTCGACGTGCTCCGGCTGGGGGCCTATCAGCTGCTGCGCACGCGGATCCCCACCCACGCCGCCGTCTCCACCACCGTCGACGTGGCCCGGACCCGGCTCACCGCCGGCCCGGCAGCCTTCGTCAACGCCGTGCTGCGCAAGGTCGCCGCCCAGGACCTCGATGGCTGGCTCGAGCAGCT
Source organism: Mycobacteriales bacterium (assembly GCA_046262855.1). Taxonomy (GTDB): domain Bacteria; phylum Actinomycetota; class Actinomycetes; order Mycobacteriales; family SCTD01; genus RYN-111. The sequence goes on from JBHEMB010000390.1 coordinate 3,985, forward strand.
CCGGCCGGCCGACGAGCTGGACGCGCTCGCGCTCGAGACCGCCCATCCCCGGTGGATCGCGCAGGCCTACCGCGATGCCCTCAAGGGCGACCTGGCCGAGGCCCGCCGCGCCCTCGCCGCCGACGACGAGCGG
>JBHEMB010000391.1:0-8021 GCA_046262855.1 Mycobacteriales bacterium
GTCGAGGAGAAGCCGTACACCCGTCGGCCCCACCCGCCGTTCATGACCAGCACGCTCCAGCAGGAAGCCGGGCGGAAGCTGCGCATGAGCTCGCGCCAGGTCATGCAGACCGCGCAGCGCCTCTACGAGAACGGCTACATCACCTACATGCGCACCGACAGCACGAGCCTGTCGGAGACGGCGGTTGCCGCCGCGCGCCAGCAGGCCAGGACCCTGTACGGCGACGAGTACGTCCCCGAGGCACCGAGGACCTACGCGAAGAAGGTCAAGAACGCGCAGGAGGCGCACGAGGCGATCCGGCCGTCGGGCGACGCGTTCCGCACGCCGGGCGAGGTGCGCAACGAGCTCAGCGGGGACGAGTACCGCCTCTACGAGATCATCTGGCAGCGGACCGTGGCCTCGCAGATGGCCGACGCCCGTGGCACCACCGCCAGCATCCGGCTCGGCGCGCAGACCGCGGACGGGTCCGACGCCGAGCTCGCCGCGTCCGGCCGCACCATCACCTTCAAGGGCTTCCTCGCGGCGTACGTCGAGGAGGTCGACGACCAGGCCCTCGATGCCGAGCGCGAGGACACCGAGAAGCGGCTGCCACGAGTCACCGTGGGGGAGAAGCTCAGTACCCACGAGCTGGCACCGAGCGGCCACACGACCTCGCCGCCGGCCCGCTACACCGAGGCGTCGCTGGTCAAGCAGCTCGAGGAGCTCGGGATCGGCCGCCCTTCGACGTACGCCTCGATCATCAGCACCATCATCGACCGCGGGTACGTCTGGAAGAAGGGGTCGGCGCTGGTGCCGACCTGGCGCGCCTTCGCCGTCATCGGGCTGCTCGAGCAGCACTTCGGGCGGCTCGTCGACTACACCTTCACCGCGTCGATGGAGGACGACCTCGACGCGATCGCCGAGGGCACCCGGGACAGCGTGCACTGGCTGACGGCGTTCTACTTCGGCAACCCGGAGGGCAAGGAGGGTGGGCTCGCGCGGCAGGGTGGGCTGAAGAAGCTGGTCACCGAGAACCTCGGCGACATCGATGCCAAGGCCATCAACACCATCACCATCGGCCGCACCGAGGACGGGACGTCCGTCGACGTGCGGGTCGGTCGCTACGGGCCCTACGTCGAGATCGCTGACAAGAAGGCGTCACTGCCCGAGGACCTGGCGCCGGACGAGCTGACGGTCGCGCGGGCGCTGGAGCTCGTGGACGCCCCGACCGATCGGCTCCTCGGCCAGCACCCTGACAGCGGCCTCGACGTCGTGGCGAAGAACGGTCGTTACGGGCCCTACGTGACGGTCACTCAGCCGGAGGGCTCCAAGGAGAAGCCGCCGACGGCCTCGCTGTTCAAGAGCATGGACCTCGCGACCATTACCCTCGACGACGCGCTGCTGCTGCTGTCACTGCCGAGGACCCTCGGCGAGATCGACGGCGAACCGGTCACGGCCCAGAACGGCCGCTACGGGCCGTACATCTCCCGGGGCAAGGAGTCGCGGTCCCTGCAGGACGAGGAGGCGCTGTTCACCGTCACTCTCGAGCAGGCGCAGGCACTGCTTGCCCAGCCCAAAGCCCGGGGCCGGGCCGCTGCCGCCCCGCCGCTGAAGGAGCTCGGCAGCGACCCCGTCAGCGGGCAGCCCATGGTCGTCAAGGAGGGCCGCTTCGGCCCGTACGTCACCGATGGCGAGACCAACGCGTCGCTGCGCAAGGACGACTCGATCGAGGAGCTGACCGACGCGCGCGCCTCCGAGCTGCTGGCGGACCGGCGGGCCCGTGGGCCCGTGAAGAAGAAGGCAGCCGCGAAGAAGACCGCGGCCAAGAAGGCGCCTGCCAAGAAGTCCGCCGCCAAGAAGGCTCCGGCGAAGAAGGCAGTCGCCAAGAAGCAGGACTGACCCGGCCTAGGCTGGCAAGGTGACTGTCCCACGGTGGCCCGGCGCGCTCGCGCACCGTGGCTTCCGGCAGCTGTCGCTGGCGCTGGTGCTGTCGAGCTTCGGTGACTGGCTCGGGTTCCTCGCGACCACGGCTCTCGCCAGCCAGCTGGTGCACGGGTTCGACCAGAAGAGCCTGGCCGTGGGCGGCGTGCTGGTGTTCCGGCTGCTGCCGGCGGTGCTGCTCGCGCCGCTGGTCGGCGTGATCGCGGACCGGGTCGACCGCCGACTGGTGATGGTCGTCAGCGACGTGCTCAGGTTCGCGCTGTTCTTGTCGATGCCGCTCGTCGACCGGGTGCTGTGGCTCATCGTCGCGACCGCCCTCGTCGAGGTGCTGTCCCTGCTCTGGATCCCCGCCAAAGAGGCCTCCGTGCCGCACCTGGCGCGGGAGCAACTGCAGTCGGCGAACCAGATCTCGCTGTTCGCCACCTACGGCACCGCGCCGGTCGCCGCCGTGCTGTTCGGTGTCCTCGGGGCGCTCTCCGTGCGCACCGGCCAACCGGCCACGCACGTCGCGCTGTACATCAATGCAGGGACGTTCCTGTTCGCCGCGATCCAGGTCTTCCGGATCCGCGACATCCCCTCGCGTGCCGAGGCTCCGGTGCACGCGGAGCTCGCGCCCACCGTCGTGCAGAGCATCCGGGAGGGCCTGCGGTTCGCCCGGACCAGCCCGCTCGTCCGTGGCGTCCTGGTCGGGATGCTGGGCGCGATGGGAGCCACCGGCGTCGTCGTCGGCAACGGCAAGCTGTTCACCGAGACGGTCCTGGACGGAGGTGAGGCGGCCTTCGCCCTGCTGTTCGGCTCGGTCTTCGTCGGCATCGCACTCGGCGTCGCCCTGGGCCCCCGCGCCGTGGCAGGGATGTCCCGCCGACGGGCGCTCGGGCCCGCGATCTTCGCGGCCGGCGGGTGCCTGGTGTTCATGTCGGTCGTCCCGGTGCTCGCGCTGGTCACGATGGCGACCGCTGTGCTCGGGTTCTTCGCTGGGCTGGCGTACGTGCTCGGGCTGACGCTGCTCGGCTCTGACGTCGAGGACGCGGTCCGCGGACGGACGTTCGGGCTCGTCAACTCCCTGATGCGGATCTCGCTGCTGATGGCTGTGGCGCTCGGGGCGGCGCTGGCGCACTACATCGGTGTGCACACGGTCGGGCAGGTGGACGTGAACGGCGTGTCGGTCACCCTGCTGCTCGGTGGTCTGCTCGCTCTGACGGTCGGGATGCTCTCCTTCCGCATCCTCGATGACCGTCCCGGCGTGCCGCTGCGCTCAGACCTGCTGGCGCTGGCTCGCCGCAGGCAGGTGCCCGGCCTTGCGTACCCGGGGCTGTTCGTCGTCTTCGAGGGCGGTGAGGGCGCGGGGAAGTCCACGCAGGCGACCAGGCTCGCCGCGGTGCTCACCGAGGCGGGCCAGGAGGTCGTCGTCACGCGCGAGCCCGGCGCCACGCCCGTCGGGGCGAGGATCCGGGCGCTCCTGCTGGATCCCGCCACCGCGCTGTCGCCCCGAGCCGAGGCGCTGCTCTACGCCGCCGACCGCGCGCAGCACGTGGCGACGGTCGTCCGGCCGGCGCTGGAGCGCGGCGCAGTCGTGATCAGCGACCGTTACGTCGACAGCTCGCTCGCCTACCAGGGCGCGGGCCGGGAGCTGCCGCAGGAGGAGGTCGCTCGGCTGTCGCGCTGGGCCACGGACGGGCTGGTGCCCGACCTCACGCTGCTGCTGGACATCGATCCCGCCGTCGGGCTGGCGCGTGCCACCGGCTCCCCGGACCGCATCGAGCAGGAGTCGCTCGCGTTCCACCGGGCCGTCCGGCAGGCCTTCCTGGAGCTCGCCGCGGCGGACCCGAAGCGCTACCTCGTGGTGTCGGCGCGGCTGTCGCCGGAGGCTGTCCACGCCGCTGTGGTCGAGCGGGTCCTTCCGGCCCTACCGGTGCCTAGGCTGGTCCCCTCATGAGCGTCTTCGCCGACCTGGTAGGCCAGGAAGCCGTGGTCGAGCAGCTGCAGGCGGCGGCGGGCGGGTCCGGCATGACGCACGCGTGGCTGTTCACCGGGCCGCCGGGGTCGGGCAGGTCCGTCGCCGCCAGGGCGTTCGCTGCCGCCTTGCAGTGCCCGCAGCAGGGCTGCGGCAGCTGCGAGAGCTGCCACCAGGCGTTGTCCGGCAACCACCCGGATGTGGCCGTCATCGTCCCCGAGGGACTGCACCTGCTGATCGACCAGGCCAGGCAGGTCATCGAGCGCTCCTCACGCGCACCGACCCGCGGCCGCTGGCAGGTCACCCTCATCGAGGACGCCGACCGGATGGAGGAGCGGACCTCCAACACCCTGCTGAAGGCCGTCGAGGAGCCGCCGCCGCACAGCGTGCTGCTGCTCTGCGCGCCGTCGGTCGACGACCTCCTGCCGACGATCCGCTCCCGGTGCCGGCTGGTCCAGCTGCGGACACCGACGTCCGAGGCCGTCGCCCAGGTGCTGGTCGAGCGCGGCGGTGTCGACCCGCCGATGGCGGCGTTCGCGGCCCGCGCTGCGCAGGGTCACATCGGCCGGGCCCGCCGGCTGGCCACCAACGAGGAGACCCGCCGGGAGCGGATGGACGTGCTGCGGCTCCCCACGGCCCTCGGGACCGTCGGGTCGGCGCTGACCGCGGCGAAGGACCTCGTGGACGCCGCGAAGGAGGAGGCCGACAAGCTCGCGACGGGCCGCGACGAGGCCGAGAAGGAGGCCCTCGCCACGGCCCTCGGTGCCGGGGCCACCGGCAAGGGCATCACGGCGGGCGTCCCGCGCGGTGGAGCCGGAGCGCTCAAGGAGCTCGAGCGCCGTCAGAAGTCCCGCGGGACCCGTACCCAGCGCGACGCCCTCGACCGGGCGCTCATCGACCTTGCTGCGTTCTACCGCGACGTCCTCACGGTGCAGCTCGGCACCGGTGCGGCCCTCGTCCACGCCGACCTCGTCGACCAGGCCTCTCGGATCGCCGCAGCCACGGCGCCCGAGGACACGCTGCACCGGATCGATGCGGTGCTCGCCTGCCGCGAGGCCATCGACGGCAACGTGGCCCCGCAGCTGGCTGTCGAGGCGATGGCGCTCGCCCTGCGCTGAACGCAAGCTGATGGTCGCGTCCCCTAGACTCATCCGCGCACGAAGGCCGCCTTAGCTCAGTCGGCAGAGCGATTCACTCGTAATGAATAGGTCGTCGGTTCGATTCCGACAGGCGGCTCCATGTCCGAAGGCCTCCGGTCCGCCGGGGGCCTTCGTGCTGTCTGCGCTGATCGTGTCTCCACTGATCCTGTCTCCACTAATCTGTCGTGGTGTCCGACAGCCGCGCGATCTCCGAGGCGGCCCGCAGGCGCACCTTCGCCGTCATCAGCCATCCCGATGCCGGCAAGTCCACCCTCACCGAGGCGCTGGCGCTGCACGCGCGCGTGATCAACGAGGCCGGCCACATCCACGGCAAGGCGGGGCGCAAGAGCACCGTGTCCGACTGGATGGACATCGAGAAGGCGCGCGGGATCTCGATCTCGAGCGCGGCGCTGCAGTTCGAATACCAGGGTGCTGTCGTCAACCTGCTCGACACCCCGGGTCACGCCGACTTCTCCGAGGACACCTACCGCGTGCTCGCCGCCGTGGACTCCGCAGTCATGCTGATCGACGCGGCCAAGGGCATGGAGCCGCAGACCCTCAAGCTGTTCGAGGTGTGCAGGCACCGCCGGATCCCCGTGCTGACGGTCGTGAACAAGTGGGACCGCCCCGGTCTCTCGGCACTCGAGCTGATGGACGAGGTCTACGCCAAGACCGGCCTGAAGCCGACGCCATTGACCTGGCCGGTCGGGATCGCCGGCGACTTCCGTGGCGTGCTCGACCGCCGTACCGGCGACTTCACCCAGTTCACCCGTACGGCGGGAGGCGCCACCCTTGCGGTGGAGCAGCAGATGTCTGCGGATGAGGCCGCCGCTGCCCACCCCGACGTGTGGCACGTCGCCGTCGAGGAGTCCGAGCTGCTGAGCGCGGACGACGGCGACCACGACCAGGGCGGGTACCTGGCGCACGAGACGACACCGGTGCTTTTCGCCGCGGCCGTCCTCAACTTCGCCGTCCGCCAGCTGCTCGACACCCTGCTCGAGATCGCGCCGCCCCCGGGGCCTCGTGACGACGAGTCCGGAAAGCCGCGGCCCGTGGGCGCGCCGTTCTCCGGGTTCGTCTTCAAGGTCCAGGCCGGCATGGACAGTGCGCACCGCGACCGGCTCGCCTACATCCGGGTGTGCTCAGGGACCTTCGAACGAGGCGGCGTCGTGACGCACGCGGCCAGCAAGAAGCCGTTCGCGACCAAGTACGCGCAGCAGGTCTTCGGTCAGGAGCGGCAGACCGTCGACGTCGCCTATCCCGGCGACGTGGTCGGGCTGGTCAACGCCTCCGCGCTCCGGGTGGGCGACTCGCTGTACGTCGACGAGTTCGTGCAGTTCCCACCCATCCCGTCGTTCGCGCCGGAGCACTTCGCGGTGGCGCGGGCACTCGACTCCGGTCGCTACAAGCAGTTCCGGCGCGGCATCGAGCAGCTCGAGCAGGAGGGCGTCGTACAGGTCCTGCGCTCCGACCTGCGCGGTGACCAGGCGCCGGTGCTCGCCGCCGTCGGGCCGATGCAGTTCGAGGTCGCCCAGCACCGGATGAAGGGCGAGCTCGGGGCGGAGGTGTCGCTCGACAGGCTGCAGTACACGCTGGCCCGGCGTACCACCAAGGAGTGGGTCGCCGAGCTCGACCGGCAGTCCGGCGTAGAGGTGCTGCAGCGGGGCGACGGCGAGTGGCTGGCGCTGTTCGCCGACACCTGGCGCCTCGGCCGCACCCAGCGCGACTTCCCCGACGCCGTCCTCGAGCCCCTCGTCGCCTCAGCCGACTAACCCCCTTCACGGTGGGGGAGGCTGCAGCCGCACCTGGTCCAGGAATGCCTGCAGACTGTCGCGCTCGTCGGTCACGGGTCGGGTCTGTCCGGGCAGGAGACGACCCTCTCACCGACGGAAGCGCTGGCGCACGTGTTTCGCGGACAGCCAGCTCGCATACCCGGCGCCCGCACCGGCGGCCGCGCCGGCGAGCAGCAGCGCCACCGAGTACACGGGCCGTGCGCCGCTCACCGCTCCGCGCAGCTGCGCCGCGCCGCGCGGGGAGTCGGTCTGCGCGAGCAGCGACTCGAGCAGCCCCTCCGGTGGGGTGTCGTCGCTGGTCGCCAACGACCGGAGCCCGTCGTGCAGGTCCCGCTGCAGCGAGAACTCGGCCTGGCACGCGGCGCACCGTCGCAGGTGCAGTGCGACGAGCTTGCGCCGGAAGGGGGACAGCGTCTTCTCGACGTACGCAGGCAGCTGCGCCTGCACCTCCTGGCACACCCGGTCACTCATGTGCCCACCAGTTCTCTCAACCTCGCGTGGGCCCGGTGCAACCGGACCTTCACGGCTCCTTCGCTGACGCCGAGGAGCTCGGCGGTCTCCTTGGTCGACAGGCCTTGCACGTCCCGCAGCACGACGACCTCGCGGGCGTCCTCCGGCAGCTGGGTCAGCGCACGAGCGGTACGTCGGGCCAGGTCGGCGTCTGCCACCCGATCCTCCGTCGAGGTCTCCTGCGACACGATGTCGTCGAAGACCGCGTCGACCATGCCGGCGCTCTGACCGCGCGCCCGGACGTCCCCCCGCCTGCGCAGCGCCGTCATGCACACGTTGACGGCAACCCGGTGCAGCCAGGTGCCGAACGCGGCTTCGCCGCGGAAACCGAGGATCGACTTCACCACGCGGACGTACACCTCCTGGGTGGCGTCGGCAGCGTCCGCGGGATCCCCCAGCAGCCGCCTGCACAACGCGTAGACATCTGTGTAGGTGCCCCGGATGAGGTCGTCCATCGCACCCTTCTCACCGCGCTGGACGGCGCGGACGAGGGCGGGGTCGACCTGCACGTCGACAGCCTGCACCCTGGACTGCCTCGCGGCCTGTAACCAAGTCCGGAACCGCGAGTCGAACCAGGTGAGCTGAGCAAGTCGCCCAGCCGACCTTCGCCACAGGAGTGGTGATTATGTACGCCTTCGTCGTCTTCCTCGGCCTCGCGCTCGGCCTCACGGTCGTCATGCAGGTCATCGACGAGCTACTTCCCGT
>JBHEMB010000392.1:0-5517 GCA_046262855.1 Mycobacteriales bacterium
GTTGCGGCGGTGCCGCCTTCGGACCGAGCTGCGGGGCAAGGAACGCGAGCGTGACGTCGTACGGATCACCGAAGGCCTCGCTCTGGACCTGAGCCACGTCAGCCGTGAGCGCCCGGTCGGTGACGGCGATCCCGTCCGGCATCGGCGCATCGGAGGCCTTGCCGAGCCGTCGCAGCATCACCCGCTGGTCGGTCGCGTGCGTCAGTCCCGGCGGGGTCAGCTCCAGCTCGGCCGGGATGAGCAGACCCCACGGTTTGCGGCGCTCGTGGAACCACGCGGCGACCAGGGGCACGATGGGCTCGAGGTCCGTCGTGCGACTGACGTGCGCGCCGTTCCAGTGCCGGGGGGTCAGTCCGGTCGTGTGCAGGTAGACCCCGCCCAGGTCCAGCCACTCCCCGGCCGGACGGACCCCGACGTCCTCTCGCCAGAAGCGATAGGTCGCGGCGCGTTGCCGCGCCAGGTCGTCCACGGCGGCCATGCTGCCGTAATACGCTGTCGAAGGTGACTCCCCAGCAGGACACCGTCCTCGTCGTCGACTTCGGTGCGCAGTACGCGCAGCTGATCGCCAGACGTGTTCGTGAGTGCAACGTCTACTCCGAGATCGTCCCGCACACGATCACGGCCGACGAGATCCGCGCTCGCGCGCCAAAGGCGGTCATCCTGTCCGGCGGACCATCGTCGGTCTACGCCGACAACGCGCCGCAAGTTCCCGCGGGCTTCTTCGACACGGGGGTGCCGACGTTCGGCATCTGCTACGGCCACCAAGCCATGGCCCGTGCCCTCGAGGGCCGCGTGGCGCAGACCGGCACCGCCGAGTTCGGTCGCACGGCCCTCGACGTGGTCGGTGGCGGCGGGAAGCTGTTCGCCGGGCTGCCCGAGCACCAGTCGGTGTGGATGTCGCACGGCGACGCCGTCGCGGAGCCGCCCCCAGGGTTCAGCGTCACCGCGACCACTGATGCCACCCCCGTGGCGGCCTTCGAGAACGTCGAGCGCGGTCTCTACGGCGTGCAGTTCCACCCGGAGGTGCTGCACAGCGACCACGGCCAGGCCGTGTTGCGGGCGTTCCTCCTCGACGCGGCTGGTTGCCGCCCGACATGGACCATGAGCAACGTCGTCGAGGAGCAGGTCGCTGCGATCCGCGCGCAGGTCGGCTCCGGTCGCGTGATCTGCGGCCTGTCCGGTGGCGTCGACTCCGCCGTCGCGGCCGCGCTGGTGCAGAAGGCCGTCGGCGACCAGCTCACCTGCGTCTTCGTCGACCACGGGCTGCTGCGCAAGGGCGAGGCCGAGCAGGTCGAGAAGGACTTCGTCGCCTCCACGGGCGTGCGGCTGCACGTGGCCGACGCGCAGAAGCGCTTCCTCGACGCGCTCGCCGGCGTGACCGACCCGGAGGACAAGCGCAAGGCGATCGGTGCCCAGTTCATCCGGGTCTTCGAAGAGGCGGCCCGTGAGATCTCCGCCGACGAGCCGGTCGACTTCCTCGTCCAGGGCACGCTCTACCCGGACGTCGTCGAGTCCGGCGGCGGTGCGGGCACCTCCAACATCAAGTCGCACCACAACGTCGGCGGGCTTCCCGACGACCTGCAGTTCGCTCTGGTCGAGCCGCTGCGGGCGCTCTTCAAGGACGAGGTGCGTGCGGTCGGCCTCGAGCTCGGGCTGCCCGAGGAGATCGTCTGGCGTCAGCCGTTCCCCGGCCCTGGTCTCGGCATCCGCATCATCGGCGAGGTCACGCACGACCGGCTCGAGCTGCTCCGCGAGGCCGACGCCATCGCCCGCGACGAGCTCACCAAGGCCGGGCTCGACCGCGACATCTGGCAGTGCCCCGTCGTGCTGCTCGCGGATGTCAGATCCGTTGGTGTGCAAGGCGATGGCCGCACCTACGGGCACCCGGTCGTGCTCCGGCCGGTCTCGTCGGAGGACGCCATGACGGCGGACTGGGCGCGGGTGCCATACGACGTGCTGGCGAAGATCTCGACGCGCATCACCAACGAGGTGCGGGAGATCAACCGGGTGGTGCTCGACGTGACGAGCAAGCCGCCCGGCACCATCGAGTGGGAGTAAGCCACCAGCGCGCAACGTCATGAGGTCCCGGCCGCCGAAGCGGCCGGGACCCATGACGTCCTGCGAAGTGCTCTCAGCTGATCAGGCCGCCAGCTCCGGCTGCGGTGCCATGACGTCCAGGTCCTCCTCGACAGCCTCGATGACCTCGCGGCCCCGCCACGGCAGCAGCGGAAGGGTCGCGACGAGCGCGCCGACGATCGACACGGCGGCGGCGAAGACCAGACCCGGTCGATAGCTGTCGAGCATGGTGGCAGCCGTCGGCCTGCCGGTCGGGCTGGAGGCGATGATGGCGGTGGTCACCGCGAGCACGATTGCCGCGCCGACCTGCATCGAGGTCTGAAGCACGCCGGCAGCCAGGCCCTGCTCGTCATCGTCGATGCCGCTCGTCGCCTGGATGTTCACCGCGGGGAAGCCGATCCAGCCGGCACCGATGAGCAGCACCGCGGGGAGGATCACGGTGAGGTACGACGGCGATGTGTCGATCCGCAGGAACAGCAGGTAGCCCACGGCCATCACGCTCATGGTCACGGCGATGATGCGGGCCGTGCCGAACCGGTCGACGAGCCTGCTGGAGAACATCGACGAGGCGGTCACCATCAGGCCGACCGGCAGCAGTGCGAGCGCCAGCTCGAGCGGCGACCAGCCGAGGGTCTCCTGCAGGTAGAGCGTCACGATGAACTGCCAGCTGAAGTAGGAGCCGCCGATCGCGATGATCGCCAGGCTTGCCCTCACGAGGGTCGCCTTGCGCAGGATGCCGAGGCGGATCAGGGGGTGCGCCACCCGGGTCTCGACGGCGAGGAAGGCGGCGATGAGCGCGGCGACTGCCACGAAGGAGCCGATCGTGCGTGCCGACGCCCAGCCCACCGAAGGGGCGGTCACGACGGTGTACACGAGCAGCAGCATGGCCGCGGTGGAGGTCACCGCGCCCAGCAGGTCGTGGCCACCCTCTTCGGCCGGCTTGTCCTTCGGGAGCAGCACGATCGCGGCGGCCAGCGCAGCAAGGGCGATCGGCACCGGGAGCAGGAAGGTCCAGCGCCAGCCGACGCCGGTCATCAGGCCACCGAACACGAGGCCGAAGGAGTACCCGCCGGCGCCGAACACCGTGTAGATGGAGAGCGCCTTGTTCCTCGCTGGGCCCTCGGCGAAGTTCGTCGTGATGATCGAGAGCCCGGTCGGCGCTGTGAACGCCGCGGCCAGGCCCTTCAGGAAGCGGGTGAGGATCAGCAGCGGGCCGCTGGTGACCAGCCCTCCGGCCAGCGAGGCGATCGCGAAGACCGCGAGCGCGATCAGGAAGACCTTGCGCCGGCCGAGCAGGTCGGCGGTACGGCCGCCGAGGAGCAGCAGACCGCCGTACCCCAGGACGTAGCCGCTAACCAGCCACTGGAGCGCCGACGTGGAGAGGTCGAGCTCCGCGCCGATGGACGGCAGCGCGACGCCGATCATGGAGACGTCCAGGCCGTCGAGGAACAGCACGATGCAGAGCGTCATGAGGAGGGACCAGGTGCGCCTGGTCCAGGTCGAGGAGTTTGCGAGAGGGGTCGTGATCGCTGTCATGGGCAAAGAGAATTCCATGCGTCTGCATTGAATGCAAGTGCAAATGATGTGGTTGCATAAATGTTGCAGCTGGACTACCCTGCGAGCCATGGCCTCCTCGTCCGCCCAGTCGGCGGCGGCACGCAACACATCCCAGGCGCCGGTGGCCGAGTGGCGGGAGCTGCTCGACCGGCACGCGAAGGTGAGCTGTGCGCTGGAGAAGGCGCTGGAGGACGAGCACGGCATCGGGCTCAGCGAGTTCGAGATCCTCGACCGGCTGGTGGACGCCAACTGCGGCAAGTACCGCATGACGGATCTCGCCCAGGACATCTACCTCAGCCAGAGCGCGCTCTCCCGAGCGGTGGCCCGCCTGGAGCAGAACGGGCTGGTGCAGCGCAGCATGTGCGACGCCGACCGGCGCGCGATCTTCGTGTGCCTGACCGGCGACGGCGCCCTCCGGCACCGGGACGCGCTGCCGACGCACCGGGAGATCCTCAGCCGCACCTGGAACTGAGCTACCCGCGGACGGGCTTCCCCCCAGGTGATCCACGCGGCGTTGAGGCACTTTGAGGGGCCTCGAAAGTGAGTTAAGTCCGCGTGGATCAACGCGGGCGGGCGGGTCAGGCGACGGACCGGAGCACGACGAACGCGGCCACCGAGCCGACGACCGCCCCGCCGTAGCAGCAGGCCGCCACGGTACGGCGGAACTTGATCTGCAGTCCGTCGTACAGGGTGTACCGGAACCGGTGGGCGCTGTGGACCAGCATGAGCACGAAGCTGCCGAGCAGACCGACGAAGGCCACAGGCGTCGCGAGGATGTGGCGCAGGTGCCCGTAGGAGGGGACGTCGACCCAGCCGAGGGGGATCGCGAGGGCGAACAGGAAGGCGAGAACGGGCAGGAAGAGCGCGGCCATCACCCCGCCGGCGCTGAACATCAGCCAGACGAGGGGCTCGCCGCTCTTGTTGCTCACCACGTCACGGCCAGGGCGATGAGCACCGTCACTGCCACGAACCCGAGGTACTGGGAGCCGATGATGAGCCAGGGCGGCGCCGTCCAACCCTGCAACCGAGCCGGTACCCGCGGGTGGCGGGGCACCTGCAGCACCATCGCCTTGGGTGTGAGGTGGAACCACGTGACGGTGTGCAGGACCACTAACGCGAACCCGAGGAGGTTGAGGGCTACCAGCCAGGGCGCGTCGGCGTCGGCGATGAAGTCGCGGTACGCCGACTTTCCCTGGCTGACCGCGTGCAGCAGCAGCAGCAGGTAGACGACGAACCACGCGACGAAGAAGCTGCTCAGCTCGCGCATCACGAACAGGAAGTACGTCGGCTTGCGGACCCACCAGAAGACCGGCATCCGCTTGCGGTACAGGCGGACCTCTGTCACCGCGCGCCCCGCGGCAGGATCATCGACAGCACGGAGGACTGGGCAGCCTTGAGCTTGTACCGCTGGATCGCCCCGGCGGGGTCAACGCCCTTGGGGCACACCCGCGTGCACTCGCCCACGAAGGTGCAGCCGAAGGCGCCCTCGTGATCCGACAGCAGGTTGATGCGCTCAGCGGTTCCCTCGTCGCGCGAGTCGAGGTCGTACCGCTCGGCGAGTGCGACGGCCGCGGGCCCGATGAAGTAGGGGTCGAGCCCGAACACCGGACAGGCCGAGTAGCAGAGCATGCAGTTGATGCACATCGAGTACTGCTTGTAATCCGCGAGCTGCGCCGGCGACTGCAGGTACTCGCCTTCTTCAACGGGCGAGTCGACTCGACGAACGATCCATGGCTTGATGGTCGGCAGCTTGTCGATGAAGTCGTCGAGCACGGTCACCAAATCGCGCTCGATCGGGAAGTTGGCCAACGGCTCTACTCGAATCGGGCCCGGCACGTAGTCGCGGAGGAGCGTCGCGCAGGTGAGCTTCGGTACGCCGTTGAC
>JBHEMB010000393.1:0-13750 GCA_046262855.1 Mycobacteriales bacterium
GTTCCGGGGGGACGGGACGGACGGACCTGGCCGGGACCCTCCGCAGCCGGCGTCTTCGGCGGCGCTGCGGAGGTCGCGCGGGAGGTCACTCGTCGGCGGTGAGACCGTCCCGGAGCTGGGCGAGCGTGCGGGCGAGCAGCCGGGACACGTGCATCTGCGAGATGCCCAGCTCAGCCGCGATCTGGGACTGGGTCATGCCGCCGAAGAACCGGAGCATGAGGATGCGCTTCTCGCGGGCCGGCAGCTTCTCGAGCAGCGGCTTCAGCGACTTGCGGTACTCCACGCCCTCGAGCGCCTCATCCACCATGCCGAGCGAGTCCGCCACCGCGGGGGAGTCGTCGTCGCCACCGTCCGGGGCATCGAGCGAGACGGCGGAGTAGGCGTTCGCGGACTCCAGGCCCTCGAGCACCTCCTCCTCGGACAGGCCCAGGTGCTCGGCCAGCTCGTGAACCGTCGGGGCGCGCCCGTTGCGCTGGGACAGCTCGCTGGTGGCCTTCGTGAGCGCGAGCTTGAGCTCCTGCAGCCGTCGTGGGACGCGGATCGCCCAGCCCTTGTCGCGGAAGTGCCGCTTGATCTCGCCGACGATGGTCGGCGTCGCGTAGGTCGAGAACTCGACGCCGCGCTCGAGGTCGAAGCGGTCGACGGACTTGATGAGCCCGATGGTGGCGACCTGCACCAGGTCGTCGAGCATCTCGCCGCGGTTGCGGAAGCGCCGGGCGAGGTACTCGACCAGGGGCAGGTGGAGCTCGACCAGCTCGTCACGCAGCCGGGCGCGGCTGGCGTCGTCCTCGGGCAGCTCTGCCAGGTGGACGAACAGCTCGCGGGCACGGCTCCGGTCGGCGGCGAGCCGCTGGTTGCGCCCGGAGTTGAGCTCGGCACTGACGTCGTCGGTCGCGGCTGCCACGTCGGGGTCGTTCACGTCCGGCTCGACCTCGTCCGTGCTGGGAGGCGGGGTGGTGCTCACTGGACCGGCGCCTGCAGCTCTGCCCGGGTCTTGCGGAGGGAGAGCGTGACGACCCGGTCGGCGTCGACGGAGCTGTCGACCTCGCCCGCCAGGGCAGTGAGCACGGTCCACGCGAAGGTCTCCCGCGAGGGCAGCTCCCCGTCGATCGTCGGCACGCTCACCGCGACAGCCATGGTGTCGCCGCCGAGCTCGAAGCGGCAGGTGAGGTCGGCGCCTGCGATCGCCTGCGACAGCAACATCGCGCAGGCCTCGTCGACGGCGATGCGCAGGTCCTCGATGTCGTCGATCGTGAAGTCCAGCCGGGAGGCGAGCGAGGCCGTGGCGGTGCGCAGCACCGACAGGTACGCCCCTTGCGCCGGCAGCCTCAGCACCACCGTGTCAGCGCTGGCGTCAGTGGCCTCGCCGACGAAACTGCGGCCGGTCGCAGTCACATGCCCCCCTCTGCTCCGATGATCTTCGTGCGAAGACCTGCCCTCGACGTCAGCGTCCTACACCTGTGACGCATATCAACACCCGGGCGGTGTCGCTGAGACGTCACGGGAGGGGCGCGGTGACCGACGCACCCGTCCGGCCGGCTCGGGTGGCTCTGCCTAGTCCGGTCGGGCCAGGCGGGCCAGCGCGTCGCCGTGCACCCGCCACACCGTCCAGTCGTCCTCCGGGCGGGCGCCGAGCGACTGGTAGAAGCCCTGCGCGGGGGTGTTCCAGTCCAGGACCCACCACTCGAACCGGGTCCAGCCGCGGTCGACGCAGACCCGCGCCAGCTCGACCAGCAGGGCCTTGCCCAGGCCGGTCCCGCGCGCTTCGGGACGGACGAAGAGGTCTTCGAGCCACAAGCCGGGCTTGCCGGTCCAGGTGCTGAACGTCGGGTACCAGAGCGCGAACCCGACGACCTGCCCGTCATGCTCTGCCACGTGGCAGCCGGCCACGGCTTCCGGACCGAACAGCGCGACCTGCAGGTCGTCCTCGGTCGCCTCGACCGCGTCCGGCTCCTTCTCGTACACCGCAAGCTCGTGGACGAGTTGCCGGATCACCGGTACGTCGGTGGGCGCGGCTCTGCGAATCACGCGTTCCACCCCTCGAGGGCCGGCCAGTCGTGCTCGTGCCCCAGCACGCCGATCCTGCCGGCGTCCAGCTTGAGGTGCCGGGCCTGGCCCGGTTGCAGCTCGAGGTAGACCGCCGCCAGCACACGCAGCAGGTGCCCGTGCCCCACGAGCAGGGTGTCGCCGTCCGTCGGCAGCCGGTGCAGCACCCGGCGCGCCCGCGCCGCGACCTGGTCGAGGGACTCTCCGAGGTCGGTGGCATCCCAGACACGCCAGCGACGTTCAACGCTCAGCTCGGCGGTCGTGCGGCCCTCCGCCGGCCCGTAGTCCCACTCGAGCAGATCCTCATCGGCGGTCGGCTGCAGACCGGCGAGCTGAGCCGTGCGCCAGGCCCGCTGCAGAGGACTGGCGAGCACCCGTGCCCAGGGACGCGACAGGCGAGGCGCCAGGCTGCGTGCCTGGGCCTCGCCCGCTGCGGTGAGCGGGACGTCCGTCCTGCCCGTGTGCCGGCCGGTCCTCGACCACTCGGTCTCGCCGTGGCGGAGGATCCAGACCCTGCTCAAGCCTTCTTGGTCTCCCAGAAGATGGTGTCGATTTGCGCGATGCCGTCGAGCAGCTTCTGCCCGTCCGCGGGGTCGTTGCTCTGCTTGCAGGCTGACGCCTGCTTGATGGTGCTGTTGAACAGGTTGTGCAGGTCCGGGTACTTCTCGAAGTGCGGGGGCTTGAAGTAGTCGGTCCAGAGCACGTCGAGGTGGTGCTTCACCAGCTCTGCGCGCTGCTCCTTGATGGCGATGGCGCGGGTGCGGAACGTCGGGTCCTCGTTGCCCTGGTACTTCTCCTGGACCGCCTTGACCGACTCCGCCTCGATGCGGGCCTGCGCGGGGTCGTAGACGCCGCAAGGCAGGTCGCAGTGCGCGCTGACGATCGTGGTGGGCTTGAGGAAAGCCATGATGTTTCCTTCCGGATCGGGTGCTCCGTTGACCCTATGACCCTTGAGGAGCGGTGTGCGCATCGGGACCGTGCTGGTGAGCGGCCCGTCGATGGTTCCGGCGCTGCGGGACGGCGACTGCCTGCTGGTCCTGTACGGGGGACGGGTGCGGGCGGGCTCGCTGGTCGTGGCCCGGTTCCGTTCCCGGCCGTCGCTGCTGGTGGTCAAGCGGGCGGTCCGTCCGGTGGACGGCGGCTGGGAGCTGGCCTCGGACAACCCGTTCGTCGACGGACCTACTGGCGTCGCCGACGTCGAGGCCCGGGTCCTGCTCCGCTACTGGCCGCTCTCCCGCCGTACCCGCCCCTGACCTCCCTGCCGGTTTCACTGAGTCCCCGCTCGTGGAGTCCGGCGACTCGGTGAAACGCGCAGGTACGTCGGGAGGGCTGGCGCCGTCAGAGGACTTTGCCGAGGAAGGCCTTCGTGCGCGGGTGCTGCGGGTTGTTGATGACGTCCTTCGGCGGGCCCTTCTCGACGACCACCCCGGCGTCCATGAAGACGACCGTGTCGCCGACGTCGCGGGCGAAGCCCATCTCGTGGGTGACGACCACCATCGTCATGCCGTCCTTCGCGAGGCCCCGCATCACGTCGAGGACCTCACCGACCAGCTCGGGGTCGAGGGCAGACGTGGGCTCGTCGAACAGCATCAGCTTCGGCTTCATCGCCAGCGCGCGGGCGATGGCCACCCGCTGCTGCTGTCCGCCGGAGAGCTGCGCCGGGTAGGCGTTGACCTTGTCGGCGAGGCCGACCCGGTCGAGCAGCGCCTTGGCGGTCGCGATCGTCTGCGCCTTGCTCTGCTTGCGGACCCGAAGGGGTGCCTCGATCACGTTTCCGAGCGCGGTCATGTGAGGGAACAGGTTGAACCGCTGGAAGACCATGCCGATCTCGGCTCGCTTGGCCGCGGTCTCCTTCTCGCGAAGCTCGTAGAGCTTGTCGCCCTGCTGCCGGTAGCCGACCAGCTGCCCATCGACCGACAGCCGGCCGGCCGTGACCTGCTCGAGGTGGTTGATGCAGCGCAGGAACGTGGACTTCCCGGAGCCGGAGGGACCGAGCAGGCAGCAGACCTCGCCGGCCTGCACGGCGAGATCGATGCCTCTCAGTACCTCGAGCTTCCCGAAGCTCTTGTGCACGCCCTCTGCAAGCACCATCGGCGTCGTCATGTTCGCCCCGGACGCATCAGTCCCAGCAGCCGCTGCAGCGGCGTCGCCGGCAGCTCGCGCTGCGCTCCCCGGGCGAAGCGCCGCTCGAGGTAGTACTGCCCGATCCCGAAGACGCTGGTCAGGATGAGGTACCAGACCGCGGCGACGAACAGCATCGGGATGATCTCGAAGTTCGAGGTGTAGAGCGTCTGCGTGACGCGCAGCAGCTCGGTGTACTGGGCGGCGCTCGCCAGCGAGCTCGACTTGAGCATGTTGACGAACTCGTTGCCGGTGGGCGGGATGATGACCCGCATCGCTTGCGGCAGGATGACCCGCCGGAGGGTGAGTCCCTGCGACATCCCGAGCGCCTGCGCCGCCTCGGTCTGGCCGTGGTCGACGGAGCCGATGCCGGCCCGCACGATCTCCGCCATGTAGGCGCCCTCGTTGATGCCCAGCCCGAGCAGAGCCGCGACGAAGGGCGTGATCGCGCTGTTGGTCTGGGCGTGCCAGACACCCGGTATCGAGATCGTCGGGAACAGCGCCGAGAGGTTGAACCACAGGATGAGCTGCAGCAGCAGCGGGGTTCCGCGGAACAGCCAGACGTAGAACCAGCCGACCGCGCTGGTGACCGGGTTCTTCGACTGGCGCATCACGGCCGCGAGGACGCCCAGCCCGACCCCCATCGCCTGGGCGAGGACGCTGATGAGCAGGGTGTGCCAGACGCCGACGAGGATCTCGTGAGCGGTGAAGTACTTGCGGCTTGCGCCGTAGTGGATGTCCGCGGTCGCGAAGGCCCGGACGAGCAAGGCGAAGACCGCGACCACCACGACGGCGCCGGCCCAACGTCCCCAGTGGCGTACCGGGACGGCGACGATCGTGTCGGCCGACGTCCCGGTCACCCCCGTGGTCATGTGCCGGCGTTCACCGTCGCCGTCTTCAGGGCGCCCTGCGTGACCTGCCACTTCTCGAGGATCTTCGCGTAGCTGCCGTCGTCGATGATCGCCTGGACGGCCTTCTGGATCGCGTCTCGCAGAGCGGTGTCGGACTTGCGGACGCCGATGCCGTACGGGCCGGCCTCGAGCTGCTCACCGACGACCTCGAAGTCACTCGGCTGCTTCTGGGCCGTGTAGGCGGCGACCGGGAAGTCGTTCATGTCGGCCACCGCGCGGCCGGACTTGACCTGCAGCAGCGCCTCGGGATCGGTGTCGAACTTGAGGATGTTCAGCTTGTTCGCACCGCACTTGGTCTTCTGTGCCTCGGCCACGTCGTCCTGCGTCGTGCCGCGCTGGATCGCGATCGTCTTGCCGCAGAAGTCGTCCAGGCCGTTGATCTTGGACGGGTTGTCCTTCTTCACGATGATCGAGGTGCCGGCCGAGAAGTAGTCGACGAAGTCGACTGTCGCTTGGCGCTTCTTGTTGTCGCTCATCGCGCTCATGATGATGTCGATGCGCTTGCTCGTGGTCAGCTGCGGGATGAGCCCGTCGAAGGTGCCATTGACGAACTCCAGCGTGATGCCGAGCTGGTCTCCGATGGCCTTCGCCAGGTCGGGGTCGATGCCGATCGCCGTCTTGCCGTCGGTGTCGGTGAACTCCACGGGCGGGTAGCTGACGTCCGAGCCCACGATGAGCTTGCCCTTGGCCTTGATGTCGGCGGGCAGCAGGCTGGCGAGTGCCCCGGTGCTGCTCGAGCTGGAAGGTTCCGTGACCGTCGACTCGTCATTGGAGCCGCACGCGGTGAGGGTGAGGGGCAGCGCTGCGAGGAGCGGCAGCGCGCTGAGCAGGCGGTGGCGCACGTGGACCTCCTGGTCGCGGGTCGTGATGGGGCGCATGGTTGCACGATTGGTGACCCGAAAGGCACCAGCCGGTCTGCCGAAACACGCTGACGTGTCCTGCCGTGCATGCAGGAAGTCGGCTGTGACACGATGGAGGCTCCGGGCAACCCCCGACCGTTCCGCGCGCTCCACCCGCTGTCGCGCACGACCTGACAGCTGCTTGGGAGCCATGTTGTGACCGCATCTTTGGAGGACCGCGACGTCGTGAGCACGCCGGACCGCGACGCTGATCCCGCCTTCGCCCTGCATCGCGGGGGCAAGATCGAGATCGCCCTGTCCGTCCCGCTCGAGACGCGCGACGACCTCTCACTCGCTTACACGCCCGGGGTCGCCCGGATCTGCACGGCGATCGAGCAGGACCCGGAGCTCCTCTACGACTACACCTGGATGTCACGCACGGTAGCTGTCGTCACGGACGGCACGGCTGTGCTCGGGCTCGGTGACATCGGTGCCAAGGCTGCTTTGCCCGTCATGGAGGGCAAGGCGATGCTGTTCAAGCACTTCGGTGGCGTGGACGCCGTCCCGATCTGCCTGGACGTCACCGATACCGACGAGCTCATCGAGACGGTGGTCCGGCTGGCCCCCGCGTTCGGGGGCATCAACCTGGAGGACATCAGCGCACCGCGCTGCTTCGAGGTCGAGCGGCGGGTCCAGGAGCGCCTCGACATCCCGGTCTTCCACGACGACCAGCACGGCACCGCCATCGTCACGCTGGCTGCGCTGCGCAACGCGGCCAAGGTCACGGGGCGCAGCCTGGGTGACCTGCGGGTCGTGGTCAGCGGCGCCGGGGCAGCCGGCATCGTCGTCTCCAAGATGATCCTCGAGTCAGGCATCGGCGACCTCGCGATCGCCGACTCGAAGGGGATGGTGCACGTCGACCGCACCGACCTCAACGACGAGAAGCGGATGTTCGCCACCATCAGCAACCGCGGTGCGTTCACGGGATCCATCGAGGATGCGCTGGCCGGCGCCGACGTGTTCCTCGGCCTGTCCGCCGGCAAGATCTCGTTCGAAGCCGTGCAGTCGATGGCCCCTGACGCGATCGTGTTCGCCATGGCCAACCCCGATCCCGAGGTGCACCCGGACGACGCCAAGCGCGCCGGCGCCCGGGTCATCGCGACCGGCCGTTCCGACTTCCCGAACCAGATCAACAACGTGCTCGCCTTCCCCGGCGTCTTCCGCGGTGCCATGGAGGTGCGCGCCCGGCGGGTCACCGAGGGCATGAAGCAGGCCGCCGCCGTCGCGCTGGCTGACGTCATCGCCGACGAGCTGTCGGAGGACTGCGTGATCCCGTCCTGCTTCGACGCGCGGGTGGCACCGGCAGTGGCCGCCGCGGTCGCCGAGGCGGCTCGGCGCGATGGGGTCGCCCGGCTCTGAGCCCGCCGTTCCCCCCGGCTCGTGCGGTTCCTCGTGGAATGCGTCGCGCCCGCGCTCAGCCCGTAAGGGACTGCGCACGGGAAGCCCTTGCTCGCCATGACTCGTGCACGGGCGACCACCTGAGCAGGCTCTCCTGGGGGCCCCCGTAAGGTCGGCGCCATGCTTGCTGTCGCCTGCACGTCCCAGTCCGTCGACGACCCGCTCTCCGGCTTGGCCGTCGGTGACCGTCCGGACCCGGACGTCCCTGTCGGCTGGGTCCGGGTCACGGTGAAGGCGGCAGCGCTCAACCACCACGACCTGTGGTCGCTCAAGGGCGTCGGGCTGTCGGCTGAGCAGCTCCCGATGATCCTGGGCTGCGACGCAGCCGGGGTCCTCGACGACGGGTCCGAGGTGGTGGTGCACTCGGTCATCTCCTCGCCGGCATGGACCGGAGACGAGACCCTCGATCCGAAGCGCACGCTGTTGTCCGAGAAGCACCAGGGCGCCCTCGCCGAGGTGGTCGTCGTACCGGCCCGCAACGTGCTCCCGAAGCCTGCCGAGCTGTCGTGGGAGGAGGCGGCCTGCCTCCCGACCGCGTGGCTGACCGCCTACCGGATGCTGTTCACCAACGCTGGGCTGCGACCCGGCCAGACGGTCCTCATCCAGGGCGCGGGTGGCGGCGTGGCCACGGCTGCGATCGCCCTGGCCCGGCACGCCGGCTACCGGGTGTGGGCGACCAGCCGGGACGAGAGCAAGCGCAAGCAAGCCGTCGCGCTGGGAGCCCACGAGGCCTTCGAGTCCGGTGCCCGGCTGCCCGAGCGGGTCGACGCCGTGCTCGAGACCGTCGGCAAGGCCACCTGGTCGCACTCGATGAGGGCGCTGCGCCCCGGCGGAACCCTGGTGGTCTCGGGCGCCACGACCGGCGCCGACCCCAGCGCCGATCTGAACCGGCTGTTCTTCCTGCAGCTCAAGGTGATCGGTTCCACCATGGGCACGCGCGCCGAGCTCACCGATCTGCTCGCGTTCTGCGCAGCCACCGGGGTGCGGCCGGTCATCGACGATGTCCGCCCGCTCTCCGACGCAGCCGCCAGCTTCGCCAAGCTGGCCGGCGGTGAGGTCTTCGGCAAGCTGGTGCTGACGGCCTGATGGTCCTTCCCGTCCACGACGACAACCCGACCCGAAGACCGGGCTACCTCACCTGGCTGCTGATCGCGATCAACGTCGTCGTGTTCGTCCTCAGCCCCCTGGCCGTGCACGTGGTCGGCGACACGCCGCTGAAGCAGGAGTGCCAGGCCCGGGCGTACTTCGACCACTACGCGGCCGTCCCCGACGAGCTCGTGCACAACCGGCAGGAGCCACTCGCCGCGACGGGTCAGGTGGGCCGGTCGGGCGACCGGGTCGGATGCATCGACAAGCATCCGCCACCGTTCCAGAAGCACCCCTTTGTCTCGGTGCTCACCGCGATGTTCCTGCACGGCTCGTGGCTGCACCTGCTCGGCAACATGCTGTTCCTGTTCGTGTTCGGCAACAACGTGGAGGACCGGCTCGGCCGGCTGCGCTACCTCGCCTTCTACCTCGTCTGCGGCTATGCCGCGACCTACGGCTTCGCGCTCGTGCAGCCCTCATCGACGCAGCCGCTCGTCGGTACCTCCGGCGCGATCGCCGGCGTGCTCGGGGGCTACTTCGTGCTCTTCCCCCGGGCCAGGGTGCTGTCGCTGCTGACGTTCTTCTTCTTCCTGCCGATCCGGCTGCCGGCCTGGCTGGTGCTGGGCGGCTGGTTCGTGCTGCAGTACCTCAGCCTGCGAGCCAACGCCGCCGGCAGCGGATCGGGCGTCGCCTACCTCGCGCACGTGATCGGATTCGTGCTCGGCGCTGCGCTGTGCTGGCAGCTACGCGGACGCGGCCGCGCCTACGTGGGCTGACGCCCGGGCAACCGCCGCAACGGACGCGGCGACGTCCGCCTCATCGGTCGACCAGTTGCTGACCGACACCCGCAGCACCGTCTCCCCGCGCCATTGGGAACCCGACATCCACGCGGTGCCGTCGCGCAACAGCTCGGCCGTCACCCGCCTGGTCGTGTCGTCGTCACCGAAGGTCACGCAGACCTGGGTGAACACGACCTCGTTCACGACGGTCGCGCCGGGAATCGCCGCGAGACCGTCCGCCAGCTGCCTGGCGCGCAGCACCAGAGTGTCGACCAGCTCTGAGATCCCTTGCCTGCCAAGGGATCTCAGAGCGGCCCAGATCGGCACACCTCGGCCGCGTCGCGACAGCTCGGGAACCTTCTCGAAGGGGTCGCCAGCCCGGTCGTGGATGAGGTAGCTGGCGTGCAGCCCCATGGCGGCTCGCATCGCCGCGCGGTCGGCGACGATGGCGATGCCCGCGTCGTACGGGACGTTCAGGGTCTTGTGCGCGTCGGTGGCCCAGGAGTCCGCCGCGTCGAGTCCTGCCACCCGGTCTCGCAGGGCAGGTGACGCTGCGGCCCAGATCCCGAAGGCGCCGTCGACGTGCACCCATCCGCCGTACCGGTGGGCGATCTCGATGCACGACGTCAGCGGGTCGAACGCACCGCTGTGGAGGTTGCCCGCCTGCAGGCAGACGATGGCGGGGCCCTCGTGAATCGCCTCCTCCAGCGCGTCCGGCAGGATGCGGCCCTCGTCGTCGACGGCCACGACGGTGGGTGCGCCGAGCCCGAGGTACCGCAGCGCGAGGTCGATCGTGTCGTGCCGTTCGGCACCCACCAGCACCTGAACCCTGGGGGCTCCGGCCAGCCCGTCCCGGGCCAGATCCCAGCCGGCCTTCGTGAGCAGAGCCTCGCGAGCGGCCGCGAGGCAGGTGAAGTTCGCCATCGTCGCGCCGGTCACGAAACCGACATCGGCGGTCGGTGGCAGGCCGAGGACGTCGAGCAGCCAGCCCGCCGCTACCTCCTCCGCTGCGACATTGGCCGGGCTAGCGGCCCGCAAGCCGGTGTTCTGGTCCCAGGCGCTCACGAGCCAGTCGGCCGCAAGGGCCGCTGGGAGCGTGCCGCCGATCACCCATCCGAAGAAGCGCCCGGACGGCATCGCCATCAGCCCGGGTTCGGCCTCCTTGGCCAGCAGGTCGACGACGGCGACCGGATCGCTCGGTACGTCGGGAAGCGGACCGCCGAGCAGCGGGACCAGCTCCTCGACCGTCGCCCGCGGTGGCACCGGGCGGGACTGCTGGCTGTCGAGCCAGCGCAGCGCGTGGTCGTGCGCGGCCTGCAGGGCGGGAGCGAACGCGTCAGGACGGGCTGTCATGCCCGCGAGTGTTGTCCTGCGGGTGCGCTGCTGGCCAGTCCTGAGGTGTGCGGGCCCAGCCGGGTGTACGGCGGTGGCAGGCCGCACACCTGCACGCAGCCGCTACTCGTCGTCGTCCAGGCGAGCCAGCCAGGTGGCGACCCGCTCGATGGGCACTTCGAACTCGGGGTGCTCGTCCACGAACTCCCGCAGTCGCTCGGCGAGCCAGGCCATCGTGACCTCTTCCTCGCCGCGCCGCTGGGCCAGCTCCTCGAGACCGCGGTCGGTGAAGTACACAGCCCCGCCTCCTCTGAGACCTCAGCTACCGCGCGAAGACGGCCTCGACGAGCGCCGCCTGCTCGGCCTCGTGCACCTTCGAGGAACCGGCCGCCGGGGATGCCGAGGCGCGCCGCGAGACGCGACGCAGTCGGACGTCGGCGGGCAGCTGCTCCGGCAGCGAGAGCGCGATGTGCGACCAGGCACCCTGGTTGGCCGGCTCCTCCTGGGCCCAGACGACATCGCTCGCGTGCGGGTAGCCGGCGAGCGCCTCGCGGATCTGGTTGCCGGGCAACGGGTAGAGCTGCTCGACGCGCAGCAGCGCCACCGACCGGTCCGCCGCCTTCCGGCGCGCGGCTGCCAGGTCGTAGTAGACCTTGCCGCTGCACAGGACGACCCGGGTGACGCCCGACGGGTCGGGTGTCTCTGGGTCGAGCAGCACCGGCTGCCAGTTGTTGCTGGTGAAGTCCTCCGGCGCGGAGGCCGCGGCCTTGAGCCGCAGCATCGACTTGGGCGTGACGACGATCAGCGGCCGCTTCACCTCGGCGAGGGCCTGCGCTCGCAGCAGGTGGAAGTGCTGTGCGGGGGTCGTCGGGTAGGCGACCGTCATGTTGTCCTCGGCGCACAGCTGCAGGAAGCGCTCGATGCGGGTCGACGAATGGTCCGGGCCCTGGCCCTCGTAGCCGTGCGGCAGCAGCAGCGTCACCGATGACCGCTGGCCCCACTTGGCCTCGCCTGAGCTGATGAACTCGTCGATGACGGTCATCGCCCCGTTGACGAAGTCACCGAACTGGGCCTCCCAGAGCACGAGCGCCTCCGGCCGCTCCGAGGAGTAGCCGTACTCGAAGCCGAGGCAGGCGTACTCGCTCAGCAGCGAGTCGTAGACGTAGAACGTGCCCTGGTCCTCGTCGAGGTACCGCAGCGGGGTGTGCTCGGCGCCGGTGTTGCGGTCGATGAGGGTCGAGTGCCGCTGCACGAACGTGCCGCGGCGGCTGTCCTGCCCGGCAAGGCGGACCGGGCGGCCCTCGAGCAGCAGCGAGCCGAACGCCAGGATCTCGCCGAAGCCCCAGTCGATCCCGCCCTCGTTGACCATCGCGGCACGGCGCTCCATGAGCGGCGCGAGCTTCGGGTGCGGCGTGAAGCCCTCCGGCAGGGTGACGTGCGCCTTGCCGATGATGTCGAGGACGTCCTGCTCGACCGCGGTCGGGATCGTGGAGAGGTCGAGCGCCTTGACCATGGGCGGCTCGGCGGCGGTCGAGGTCGCCGCGTCGCGGGTCTCTGCGAAGACCCGCTCGAGCTGGGCCTGGTAGTCCTTCAGTGCTTCCTCGGCCTCCTCGATGGTGATGTCACCACGGCCGACGAGCTGCTCGGTGTAGGTCTTGCGCACCGACCGCTTGCGGTCGATGACGTCGTACATGAGGGGCTGCGTCATCGACGGGTCGTCGCCCTCGTTGTGGCCGCGCCGGCGGTAGCAGACCATGTCGATGACGACGTCCTTCTTGAACGCCTGCCGGAACTCGAACGCCAGGTGCGCCACCCGGACGCAGGCCTCCGGGTCGTCGCCGTTGACGTGGAAGATCGGAGCCTGGACGGTGCGCGCGACGTCCGTGGAGTACGTCGAGGAGCGGCTGTACTCGGGTGCCGTCGTGAAGCCGACCTGGTTGTTGATGACGATGTGCGCGGTGCCACCGGTCCGGTAGCCCCGGAGCTGGCCCATCTGCAGGCACTCGGCGACGATGCCCTGGCCCGCGAACGCCGCGTCGCCGTGGATGAGCAGGGGAAGCACCGTGAAGCCGGCCTCGCCCTTGTCGATGATGTCCTGCTTCGCGCGCACGATGCCCTCGAGGACCGGGTCGACCGCCTCGAGGTGCGACGGGTTGGCGCACAGCGACACACGCGTCGTGGAGCCGTCGATCGCGGTGAAGGTGCCCTGGGCGCCGAGGTGGTACTTCACGTCGCCCGACCCCTGCACGGTGCGCGGGTCGATGGTGCCCTCGAACTCGCGGAAGATCTGGCCGTAGGACTTGCCCACGATGTTGGCGAGCACGTTGAGGCGGCCGCGGTGCGCCATGCCGATGACGACCTCGTCCAGCCCGGCGGTGGCCGAGCCCTGGAGGAAGGCGTCCAGCATCGGGATGACGGACTCGCCGCCCTCGAGGCTGAAGCGCTTCTGCCCGACGAACTTCGTCTGCAGGAAGCTCTCGAACGCCTCCGCGGAGTTGAGCCGCTTGAGGACGTGCAGCTGAAGGTCGCGGTCCGGCTGCTCTGCCTTCTTCTCGACCCGCTCCTGGATCCACTTGCGCTGTGCCGGGTCCTGGATGTGCATGTACTCGATGCCCACGTTGCGGCAGTAGGAGTCGCGCAGCACGCCGAGGATCTCGCGCAGCTTCATCACCCGGTGCCCGGCGAACCCGTCGACCGGGAAGACCCGGTCCAGGTCCCAGAGGGTGAGGCCGTGCTTGATGACGTCGAGGTCGGGGTGGGTGCGGACCTTGAAGTTCAGCGGGTCGGTGTTGGCCATCAGGTGCCCGCGCACCCGGTAGGAGTGGATGAGCTCCATGACGCGGGTGCCCTTGTCGAGGTCGCCCTCGTGACTCGCCGACACGTCCGGGACCCAGCGGACCGGCTCGTACGGGATCCGCAGCGCGTTGAAGACCTCGTCGTAGAAGCCGTCCTCACCGAGCAGCAGCTGGTGCATGCGGCGGAGGAACTCACCGGACTGCGCGCCCTGTATGATCCGGTGGTCGTAGGTCGACGTCAGCGTGATGATCTTGCTGATGGCAGCCTGGGTGATCGTCTCCTCGGAGGCGCCCTGCCACTCGGCCGGGTACTCCATGGCCCCGACACCGATGATCGCCCCCTGTCCCTGCATGAGGCGCGGCACCGAGTGGACGGTGCCGAT
>JBHEMB010000394.1:0-7838 GCA_046262855.1 Mycobacteriales bacterium
CACTGCTCGTAGGAGGCACCGAGCGCCACGAGGACGTCCTGGGTCAGGCACAACCGGTCGGCCAGCGCGCGCGCCAGCGCAGCGTGCTGGGCGATCATGTCGTCGACCTCGCGGTGGCCGGAGAGCACGAACTCGAGCCCCACCCGGAAGCGGTGCAGCGGCGGGTGTCCCGAGCCGATCCGCCGTACTCCTGAAACGGCGGCCCGGAGGCTGCCCAGCTCATGGTCGTACTTGTCGGACTTCAGGGCGATGTCGTCACCGAACCACTTGGCCTGCTCGTGCGCGTCGCTGTGACAGCCAACGCCGATGAGCAGGGCGGTCCAGTACGCACAGGCCTGGGCCTGGTCGTCCAGGCCGTGCTGCTCTGCGATCCGCATCGCGATCAGGCACTGCCGCAGCACGTGCTCCATCGGCTGCCCGAACCCGAGGTCCACGCCGAGGCTCAGCGCAGCGACCAGCTCGGCAAGCCGGACACCCCGTCGCTCCTCGGGCCCCACACCTCGCAGCATCCCATCCCAGGAGCGGCTCAGGTAGCTGCTGCCTCCAGCGCTGCGACGTCGATCTTCCTCATCGAGAGCATGGCCCGCATGGCGCGGTCGACGCGCGCCGGATCCGAGCTGTTGAAGAGCTCCGCCATGCCCTTCGGCACGACTTGCCAGTTCATGCCGTACTTGTCCTTGCACCAGCCGCATTGGCTCTCCGCACCGCCGTCCGCGGTCAGCGCGTTCCACAAGTAGTCGATCTCGGCCTGGTCCTCGCAGTCGATCTGCAGCGACATGGCCTCGGTGAACGGGAACTCCGGGCCGCCGTTGATGGCGACGAACCGCTGACCGGCGAGCTCGAACTCCACCGTCATGACCGTGCCTGGCTCGCCCGGCCCGGCCTCGGTGTAGCGCGCGACGCTGAGCACGCGCGAGTCCTTGAACAGCGACGTGTAGAAGGCGACAGCCTCCTCAGCCTGGCTGTCGAACCACAGGTTCGTGATGATCTTCTGCGTCATGGGTCCTCCTCATAGTCGACCGTCTCACAGGGAAGACGTCGTCAGCCCGCGGAACTCATCGACCATTCACAGGAAGCGGGCGCACACTGTGGGGCATGAAGCGGACCGCAGCTGTTGCAGCCGTCATCGGACTGGCCACCGGGCTGGGCCTGGGGATCACGGGCATCGCCGGAGCCGTCGACGGGAAACCGAGTCCTCGCCCGCATGCCGATCGCCCGCATCCGGGTCCGGGCCACCCTGACAGGTTCCCGGGCCCCCGCGGCGAGAAGGGCCGGGCGGGCGGCATCGTCACGGCGGTCGGCGCCGACAGCATCACCGTTGCGAGGCCACGCGGCAGCCGGACCATCACCCTCACCGACAGCACGAGCTACTTCGACGGCAAGGACCCGGCGAGCAAGTCCGTCCTGCGCGTGGGTGCGGTCGTCCGCGTCAGGCTGGTTGACCCTCGCGCGGCGAAGCCCGTCGCCAAGACCGTCGTCGTCCTGCCCGCTCGGCTCGCCGGCTTGGTGACAAAGGTCGACGGGAGCACCCTCACCATCGTCGACCGCGACGGCTTCACCCGCACCATCCGGTCCTCACAGGCTGGCACGGTGAAGGTCGGCCAGTTCGTCTTCGCCGTGGGCAAGGTGGCCGCGGACGGAACGACCCTCGAGGCGAGGTCCTTGCAGGTGGGCAGGCCAAAGCAGCACCGGCACGGCTGACCCCGGTCCGAGCCGCAGTACAGTCCCCCGATGGAGACCCTGCAGGCTCTGCTACGGGATGTCCCACCAAGGTTCTGGGACGTGCCCTGGGACGCAGATCGTTACCCGGGCGCGGTGCCACGCGGCCAGCTCAGTCTCGGTGCCGACGACAACCTGTTCGCCTACGAGCTGCTGGCGCACTTCGGCAAGCGGATCCCCGATCTGCGCTCGGCCGAGCTCTGGCGGGACACGTCGGCGACCAAGGTGGTGCTCACCCCGCAGCCGCTGGACCTGGTGCTGTTCCACGACCGCGAGCAGGCGTACGGGGCGCACTGCGGGGTCGTGTGCAGCGAGACCGAGGTCGTGCACCTGTGCAAGGAGGTCGGCCGGCCCGCGATCTGGACGTTCGCGCAGTTCGCGGCGACCCCCCGGTACAGCCACCTGGTGGGCTACAAGCGTCCGCTCTGAGCACCTCGGTGCCTGCGGGGCAGCCCGACCCCTAGGCCGTGGGCGGCGAGCCCAGGTAGCCGACCACGTCCGCGACCAGCTGGAGGTTGGCCTGGTAGGCGGCGAGCACGAGCTGCGCGTCGTTGAGGGGTACGACGACCAGACCGGTGACGCTGCGCCGCGGGATGACGTTCAAGGCCGTCGTGGTCGGCTCCTGGCCCGTCGTGGTGACGCGGACGAACCCGGCGGTGGTCGGGTCGACCGCGGACACGTCGAGCACGACCGCGGCCGCCGTGTCCGGCACCGACGACGGTGTGGTCACCCCCAGCGGACCGGTGCCGGGGCCGGTGGCGCCGAGGCCGGTACGGGTGTCGAGGAAGCGGGTCGGGGCGATCGGGCAGTACTGACCACCGGCCGCGATGCTGGTGTCGAACCATCCCAGCAGGTCGACGACCAGGTGCGTAGCAGCGCCGTTGACGGAGACCGAGACGTGCCCACCGGACGTCGTGGTGACAGCCAGCCCGGTGGTCGAGCCGGCAATGTCGTAGGTGAGAGCGGTCGTCGTCGGGGTCGTGCCGGCAGCAGCCAGGCGCACGAACCCGGCGCCGCCGGGGTCGACCGCTGAGACGTCCAGCACGACGCCGGTCGCGGTGGCGGGCAGCGTGGCGCTGAGGTCGAGATCGACAGTGCCGGAGAGCTTGCCGCGCGGCAGTCCCTGCCCGGTACGGGTGTCGGCCACGCGGGCGGGCTGGGCCGCGTACCACTGTGCGCCGCCGGTCGGCCCGAACGACCCGACGACGTCTACGACGAGGTCGACGGCGGTGCCGTAGACCGTGACGGTGACCTGGCGGTTGCCGTCGGCCGAGGTCGTGACCAGGCCGGTCGTGCTGCGTCCGGCGCCGTAGGTGAGGGCGGTGGTGGTCGGCATCGTCCCCGTCGGCCCCACCCGCACGTAGCCGGGACCCTTCGCCTCCACAGCGGTCACGTCGAGCTGGACGCTGACTGCGTCGGCCGGAACGCTGTCAGGCAGCGTGATCGTGACCGAGCCGCTGGCCGGCCCGGAGCCGCCCGAGCGGGTGTCGAGCACCCGCTCCGGGGTGAGCGCTGCGAAGCCGCCGCAGACGCTCGCGGTGGTCGCGGGCGGCTGCTCGGACACCGTCTGCGTGGGTGCCCGCCAGCTGCCCGCGACGGCCAGCGCGGACAGGTCGGTCGAGGTGCCGTAGAAGGTGCTGAGGTCGGTGTGGCCGGTGGTGGTGATGCCGCCCACCGTGCCCGTCGAGGTGTACTGCCAGAAGGTGTAGTGCGGCCAGCCGATGTCCTGCGGTGAGCTGACGCCGTAGTTCGCGATCCAGAGCGGGTAGCCGGTGAACTCCGTCGAGGACCCCATCGACGTGCGCCAGAAGCTCGGGTAGGTGTACAGCATCGGGACCCGCCCGGTGCGCGCCTGGAGCTGGACGAGGAAGTCCTTCACCCAGGTCCTGAGAGCGGCTACGGACAGCCCGCCGGCGTTCTCCAGGTCCAGGACCGGAGGAAGCGTGCCGGACACCTGCTGGTCGCCGATCGTGGAGGCGAAGTAGTCGGCCTGGGCCCGTGCCGAGCCCGCGGCGCTGCTGGGCACGGCGTAGTGGTAGGCGCCGCGGAACAGTCCCGCCGCCGCGATGCCCCGCCAGTCGGACGCGAAGTACTCGTTCGTGTACGTCGTGGCCTGGGTCGCCTTCACGAAGGCGAACTGCCGCCCGTCGCGGCGGACGGCGTTCCAGTCGATCGCCGCGCCGTTGGGGTGCTGGTAGCGGGCGACGTCGGGACCGGTGAGGGACGAGGACGCGGCCTGTGCGCGGTACGGCGCGACGCCGACGAGCCCGAGAAGCAGCAGGGCAACGATGAGGAGGGCACGCTCGCGCAAGGAAGGACACTTCCGATCGGGGGTGACCGGCACGGTAGCCGAAGTCGGCCCCCCGCTGGGCTGTCCGCGACGTGTCATGACGCTGGCGCGATCGGGTGACGCTGCGGGTATCACCGCTGAAGAGAGCACGGACATGCGCGATAGTGGAGACCAGCAGCTCGGACCCGGAGGAGACGCACATGACACTGCTCGAGGTGGTCGGCGTCGTGCTCTTCCTGCTCGCAGACGCCGCCGTCGGATACGCCTACTTCCGCTGGATGCGCAGAGGGAAACTCGGCTGAGTGCGCGCTCCAGACGAGATCGGCAGCAGCCGATCCCTGTCAGCGCCGCTTGCCGCGATCATGGCGCTGGCCCTGCTGCTCCGCACCCTGCCGTGGTGGCCGAGCAACAACTTCCGGGGCGTGCTCGAGTACGACGACGGCGTGTACTACGCGGCCTCCCGGCTGCTGCTGCACGGGCACCTGCCCTACAGCGACTTCACCATCGTGCACCCGCCGGGGCTGTCGCTGCTGCTGCTGCCTGCGGCCCTGCTCGGTGACCGCTTCGGCGACAGCGTCGGCATGGCAGCGGGGCGCGTCGAGATGCAGCTGTTCGCGCTCGGCAACGTCGTCCTCGTGTACGCGCTGGCCGGGCTGCTCCCCGGCTCGCCGCACCGGCGCCGGGCACGCGCGCTGGTGGCTGCGGGGCTCTACGCGATCATCCCCACAGCGGTGGCCGCCGAGCAGACCATCCTGCTGGAGCCGCTGGCCACGTTCGCCTGCCTGGTCGCCACCTGGTTGCTGCTCCGGCGGCGGCAGCCCACCCGGGCCGCACTGGTAGCTGCTGGGGCCTTCCTCGCGTTCGGCGTCGGCTTGAAGCTCTTTGCCGGTGCCTACGTCGTCGCGGCAGTGGCGTACCTGCTCTGGACGCGCCGGCCACGCGCATTGCTGCCGCTGACCGCCGGTGGGCTCGCGGGCATAGCCG
Organism: Mycobacteriales bacterium; assembly: GCA_046262855.1. Taxonomy (GTDB): domain Bacteria; phylum Actinomycetota; class Actinomycetes; order Mycobacteriales; family SCTD01; genus RYN-111. The sequence continues at coordinate 4,994 of JBHEMB010000394.1, forward strand.
TCGTCTTCGTGCCGTTCTTCCTCTCCGACCCCTCCGCTGCCTGGCACGACATCGTCGTCACCCAGCTCGGGCGCCCGAAGAACCCGACCGTGCCGCAGGGCCTGGACCGACTGGTCAGCATGGTGGGCCTCGGCTACGCCACGGTTCCGATCGGACTGCTTCTCATCCTGCTGATCGCTGTGGTGACGACCCGCGGCCTCCGCGGTCCCGAGCCGCACGCCATCAGGTTCTGGTCCCTCGTCCTGGTCCTGGCCGGCTTCGCGTTCGTGACCTCACCGACGTACTTCCTGCACTACGGCGAGTTCCTCGCACCGCCAGTCGCCCTGCTGGCCAGTCGGCTGCTGGACCTGTCCCGTCTCAGGTGGGCCGCAGGGGCGGTCGGGGTCGCCTTCGCCGTCGGGACGGCGGCGGACGTCGGGGACCTGCGCGGACAGGCCGATCTGCGGGCGGCGACGGCGTCGGTCCCCCACGGCGCCTGCGTGTACTACGACGCCATCAGCCTGGCCCTGGCGGCGGACCTGTACGAGGACCCGACGCCGCGCTGCCCGTCGTACGTCGACGGGCGCGGCGTCGCCCTCACGCAGAACCCCCACTGGGACGACCGGACAAGCTTCTACCCAGCCGGCTTCGTCGCCGACGAGCAGTGGCAGGCGGACAACGTCCTGCAGATGCGCCATGCGTCGTACCTGCTGCTGCGCCACGACCCGGCGCGCTTCCCCGAGTGGGATGCGTCGACCCGGCGGTACGTGCTCGACCACTTCGCGGTCGAGGTGCGGCACACCGACGGCCGACAGCCCTTCGAGCTCTGGAAGCGCACGACGCCTGGCTGACGCGCCTTGGGGCGCTGGCTCAGGCGGCGACCCGGACAGGTACCGGCCTGGGAAGCGGGTGGGGTGCGGGGACCTGCCGGACCCGGGCCCGGCCCCAGGCGATGACCGGACGCTCGATGAAGCGCCAGGACACGACGGTGCACAGCAGCGCGCCGCCGACGCCGAGCGGGATCCCGACGCCGAGCGGCAGCCCGTGCGTCCAGGTCGCCCAGAGGTAGTGCCACAGATACAGCCCGTAGGAGCGCTGCCCCAGCCAGACGAGCCACCGGAGGGAGAGGGCACGTGCCAGCAGCGTGCGCGGGCTGTCGACGACGTACGGCATGACCTGCGTGATCGAGAGCGCCACGACGGCGGGCAGCACGGCGTACTTCCAGACGTCCTCGTGCAGCTCGGCGAGGACCACCGCGAAGACAGCCGCTCCGAGCCATGCCCGCGGCGCCGCCCACCGGGCAGTCCGTCGTCCCTGCGCGCGGCGCCGGTGCCAGAGCAGCGCACCGAGCGCACCGATGAGCAGGCTGGCCGCCCGGGTGTCCGTGCCGAAGTAGATGCGGTTCGCACCGGAGCCGCGCTCCCACAGCACGGCCGACAGCGCCATCGAGCACCCGATCGCGGTCGCGAGCAGCCCGACACGGACCCTGCGGCGCAACAGCAGGAGCAGCAGCAGTGCTGAGGGCCACACGATGTAGAACTGCTCCTCGACCGCCAGCGACCACAGGTGCTGCAGCGGAGCGGCGGTGCCGCCGGAGATCACGTCCCAGTTGGCGAGGTACAGCAACGCCAGCCCGACGTCCTTCAGCGCCGGCACCATCGGGACGGCCGTGGCCGACCCGTCCCCCGCAGGCGTCGACCCCATCCAGCCCTGGTCGTGGCAGAACACCAGGAGCAGGCTCCAGACCGCCAGCATCGCGAACAGTGCCGGCAGCAGGCGGCAGGCCCGGCGTACGTAGAAGGCCCGCAGGTCGACCCGACCGGTGGCGCGGCGCTCGTCCAGCACGAGCGTGGTGATGAGGAAGCCCGAGAGCGCGAAGAACACGTCCAGACTCGCTGTCGCTCCGTGCAGCACGTAGTGCCCGGCGAAGTGGAAGACCACGATGAGCGCGACGGCGAGGCCACGCAGCCCATCGAGCGCCGGTGCGTGACCGAGGATGCGGGTGGTGGGCTCACGCTCCGTCAACAGCACGACCCCTTGCGTGCCCCCGCCGCAGGACAGCCGAACCTGTCGGCATCGTGACGTTCGCCTCGCGTAGCCCGCGGTGCTTCGGGTACCGGCCGATAGGCTCACCTTCCTGTGAGGCCCATCTGCGCGAGGACGACCGACCCGACGTGAGCACGACAAGCTGGTTGCTCCCCGCTGGCCGGCTGCGTCGCGTGCAACTGACCGGCTTCGCGTGCGCGTCCGCGCTCGCCGTGGCGGGTGTCGGTGCCGGTGCCGTTCCGAAGACGGGTGCGAAGGACGTCATCGCGGGGGAGCTGCACCTGCTGGCGCTCCGGCAGAGCGCCGGCTGGCGCACGGCCTGCACGGTCGTCAGCTTCTTCGCGCTGTTCGGCCTGCTCGGTGCCTGGACGCTCGTCGGCCGCACGCTCGCTGGCTGCTCACGACGGCACCTGCTCGTGCTGGGAGTTTCCTGGGCACTGCCGCTGCTGGTCGCTCCGCCGCTGTTCAGCGCCGACATCTACGCCTACGCCGGCCAGGGGCACCTGGTGGCGAACCACCTCGATCCGTACCTGTACGGGCCGGGCGACTTCGAGCCGACCAGCAAGTGGTCGTTCAACGTCGACGGGCTGTGGCGGTTCAGCCCAGCGCCGTACGGACCGCTGTGGCTGTGGCTGACAGGGCTGGCGGTGGGGATCCCCGACAACCACCTGGTCGTGTCGATCTACCTCATCCGCGGGCTCGCGGTGGTGGGTCTGGTGCTCATCGCGCTTGCCGTCCTCCGGCTGGCGTCCCGGGCAGGCGTCCCTGCTGAGCGGGCGCTGTGGCTGACCCTGCTCAACCCGCTGCTGCTGCTGCACGG
>JBHEMB010000395.1:0-7625 GCA_046262855.1 Mycobacteriales bacterium
GCCGCACGGCGAGCAGGACGAGCGCCGAGCCCAGCAGGCAGGCCAGGACGGCGGTCCAGAGCTCGCGACGGGGGGTCATGCGCCTCGGAGGGTCTCGGCGGCGGCGATCGCCCGGAGGACGGCTGCGGCCTTGTTCTCGCACTCGGCCTGCTCCGTAGCGGGTTCGCTGTCGGCGACCAGCCCCGCACCGGCTTGTACGACGGCCCGGCCAGCGTGCAGGACCGCCGTCCGGATGGCGATGGCCATGTCCATGTCGCCCGAGGCGCCGAGGTAGCCGACGCACCCGCCGTACAGGTTGCGGCGGACCGGCTCGAGCGACTCGATGATCTCCATGGCCCGGACCTTGGGCGCACCGGACAGCGTCCCCGCGGGGAAGGTGGCGGTCAGGACGTCGAACGCGGAACGGCCGGGCGCGACCTGGCCGACGACGGTCGAGACGATGTGCATGACGTGGGAGTACCGCTCGACGGACATGAAGTCGACCACGTCGACGGTGCCCGGCGAGCAGACCCGTCCGAGGTCGTTGCGGCCGAGGTCCACGAGCATGACGTGCTCCGACCGTTCCTTCGGGTCGGCCAGCATCTCCGCACCGAGCGCCACGTCCTCCTCCGGTGTCGCGCCACGAGGCCGGGTCCCGGCGATCGGATGCACGACCGCCTCGCCGTCCTTCACGGTGACGAGGGCCTCGGGCGAGGAGCCCACGACGTCGTACGGGGACTCGCGGCCGGCGAACCGCAGGAGGTACATGTACGGCGACGGGTTGGTCGTCCGCAGCACCCGGTAGACGTCGAGCGCGTCGACGTCCGTGGCCATCTCGAACCGCTGTGACAGCACGACCTGGAAGGCGTCGCCGGCGCGGATGTGCTCCTTCACCGTCTCCACGCCCGCCATGTAGGCATCCCGCCCCGACCGCGACGAGACCACCGGCTCCGCACCGAGACCGAGCACCGCGACCGAAGGCTCGGAGGGCTTGGCCAGCGAGGCCGCCATGTCGTCGAGCCGCGCGACCGCGTCTTCGTAGGATCCGCCAGCGACGACGTTCGCGATCAGCCAGACCGAGCCGTCGCTGTGGTCGAGCACGGCGAGGTCGGTGGCCAGCATCATCGTCAGCTCGGGCATCCCGAGCTCGTCCGGGACCGTCGAGGGCAGCCGCTCCATCCGCCGTACGGCGTCGTAGGAGAGGTACCCGACCAGGCCGCCGGTGAAGGGCGGCAGCCCGTCGACGTGCGGGGACTGGAGCAGGGCATGGGCCTCGCGCAGCGCCTCGAGGGGGTCGGACGACGTGGTCGGCAGTCCGTCCCCCAGCCAGAGCGCGACCCCGTCGCGCTCGGTCAGCACGGAGGCGCAGCGCACCCCGACGAACGACCAGCGCGACCACTGCTTGCCCTGCTCGGCGGACTCCAGCAGGAAGGTCCCTGGCCGGTTCTGGGCGAGCTTCCGGTAGACCCCGACCGCTGTCTCGCCGTCGGCCAGCAACCGCCGTACGACGGGGACGAGCGGCTGGTCGAGCTCGGCGAAGGCCTCAGCACCCGGGGTCGTGACCCCCAGCCTCATGGCTTCGAGCCGACCACCGCAGGGAGCGTGCGCGCGTCGAAGCACGTCCGGTCCCCGGTGTGGCAGGCACCTCCGACCTGGTCGACGCGCACCAGCAGCGTGTCGCCGTCGCAGTCGAGTGCGACCGACTTCACCCACTGCTGCGAGCCGGAGGTCTCGCCCTTGACCCAGTACTCCTGGCGGGAGCGCGACCAGTACGTGCAGCGGCCGGTCGTCAGGGTGCGGTGCAGCGCTTCGTCGTCCATCCACCCGACCATCAGCACCTCGCCGGTGTCGTGCTGCTGGCAGACCGCCACGACGAGGCCGTCGGCATCGCGCTTGAGCTGCGCGGCGATGGCGGGGTCGAGGTCGGTTGGACGTACGGCGGTGCTGGTCATCCAGACATTCTCCCAGAGAGGAGCAAGGGACCTGTGACAGCGAGCAGCAGACCGACCCCGCCGAGGCAGCCGAGCGCCACCGGCAGCGACGTCGCGGCCGAGATCGCGCCGACCAGAGGCGGTCCGGCGACGAACCCGGCGTACCCGACGGCCGCCACGGCGGCGAGGTCGGCGCCTTGCCTGCCGGGTGCCGCGTGCGCACCGACGGCGGAGTAGAGCACCGGAGCCAGCACGGACGTGCCGGCGCCCGCAATCACGAGGCCCACCAGGGCGATCGCCGGCGTCCCGGCGACCGCGACCACGAAGGCCCCGAGAGCGAGCGTGAGGGAGGCGCTTGCGAGGAGCACGGCGTCGCGGACGTGCTTCGAGATGGCACCCCCGGCGAACCGGCCCACAGCCATCGAGCCGGCGAACAGCCCCGGCCCGAGGCCGCTGATCGCCGGCGTGGCGTCGAGCCCGCGCTCGAGCTGCAGCGAGCTCCACGACTGGATGGCGTCCTCGCACAGGAACGCACCCGCCGTGAGCAGCCCGACCCCGACGAGGAACCACGGCAGCCGTCCAGCCCGCGTGACGTGCTCCTGCGGGGCACGCCGGTACGGCGGCTGGGCCACCCCGACACCGGCGGTGACCAGCGCGACGGCACCCAGGATCGCCAGGGGCGAGGCACCCGCCTCCCGAGCGAACCCGGCAAGCACGCTGCCGATCAGGACGCCGGCGCTGAAGCCGCCGTGCACCAGGCTCATCAGCTTGTCGGCCTCGACGCGCTCCCACGCAGCCGTTGCGGCGTTCGCCACCAGGTCGAGGGCGCCGGTCCCCAGTCCCACGAGCACCAGTGCGAGGACCAGCGTGCCGAGCGAGTGGGCCAGCGCGGGCAGCGGGAGGACCACCGCGAAACCGAGCAGCGAGGCAGGCAGCGCGTGGGCCGCTCCGTACCGGTCGACGATGCGGCCGGCGAGCGGCATGACGGGTACGGCGGACAGCGCGATCGCTGCGAGGGCGATCCCCAGCTGCCCGTCGGAGGCACCCACCTGGTGCCGGACCGCAGGCAGGCACGCCGCCCAGGCGCCCCAGAAGACGCCGAAGACCACGAAGGCGAGCACCAGGGCGCGCCGTTCCACGACCCTCACCGGGACTGCGAGACCCAGCTGGCGTGCAGGTCCGCGTAAACGCCGGGGACGGCGACGAGGTCGCGGTGCGGGCCGCGCTGCACCACCAGGCCCTTGTCGACGACGAGGACCTCGTCGGCGGCCTCGGCGGTCGAGAGCCGGTGCGCGATGGTGATCGTGGTGCGGCCGCGGGTCAGCGAGTCGAGCGCCCGGGCCAGCCGGACCTCCGTCGCGGGGTCCACCGCGCTGGTCGCCTCGTCCAGGACGAGCAGGTCGGGGTCGGCGACGTACGCGCGGGCGATCGCGACCAGCTGGCGCTCTCCCACCGACAGCGACTCGCCGCGCTCCCCCACCGGCGAGCGGATGCCGTCGGGCAGGGTCCCCACCCAGTCGAGGAGCCCGAGCTCGGCAAAGGCCAGCTCGACATCCTCGTCGGTCGCCTCGGGCCTGCCGTAGCGGACGTTGTCCGCGACCGTCGTGTCGAACAGGAAGCCGTCCTGCGGGACCATGACGACGCGCGTGCGCAGCGACGCGAACGACAGCTGGTCGAGCGGCACCCCGGCGAGCAGCACCCTGCCGCTCTTCGGGTCCATCAGGCGGGTCAGGAGCTTGGCGAACGTGGTCTTGCCCGAGCCCGTCTCGCCCACGATCGCGACCCGGCTCTGCGCCTCGATCGTGAGGTCGACATCGTGCAGAACGTCAGGGCCGCCCGGGTAGGCGAAGGTCACGTGGTCGAAGGTCACCGACACCGGGCCCTCGGGCAGCACGCGCCCGGGCAGCGGGTCGGCGATGTCCGTCGGGGTGTCGAGGACGCCGAGGACGCGGCGCATGCCCGCGATCGCGTTCTGCGCCTCATTGAGGACCTCGGTGGCGACCTGGACCGGCTGCACGAAGAGCGTGACCAGGAAGAGGAACCCGATGAGGCGACCGACGGTGAGGTGGCCGTCGATCGCGAGCAGGACCCCCAGCACGATCACGGCGCTGTTCGCGAGCGCCGTGGTCAGCTCACCGGAGCAGAAGGTGGTCGCCGTGATCGCCTGTGCGCGCGTCTGCGCCTGCCGCGTGCGGCTCACGGCGTCGTCGACGCGCTGAGCGGTGCGGGCCTGCGCGCCGTAGGCCCGGATGACCGGAGCACCGACCACTGACTCCGAGATGGCACCGAGCAGCTCGCCGATCCGCTCGCGCACGAGGCGGTACGCCACCTGCAGCTTGCGCTGGAAGACGCGCAGCGACAGGACGAGCGGCAGCATGCAGACGTAGACGATGACGGTGAGCAGCCAGGACCACCACAGCATGAGCGCCGTCGCCAGGACCACCTGGGCGATCGAGACGACGATGAGCAGTCCGCCGAACTGCATGAAGGTGCTGATCGTGTCGACGTCACCGGTCACCCGGCTGACCAGCGAGCCCCGCCGCTCGGTGGCCTGGTGCAGCATCGACAGGTCGTGCACTCGCCGAAAAGCCCTGGTGCGCAGGGCAAGCAGCCCGTCCTCGGTCGTGCGGTACAGCCGCACGTTCATGAGGTAGTTGGCCACCGCGGTGATCGCGACGGCCAGCGCCGCCAGTCCGCAGGCGAGCCGGACGAGGGGCAGGTCAGGCGTCGCCCCCGACAGCCCGTGGTCGATGGTCTGCTGGACGGCAAGGGGCACGACCACCCGACCGGCCGTGCTCAGCAGCGCCAGCCACAAGGTGGTGGGCAGGCCCTTGCGGAACTCGGGCGCGAGGCGGAGCCCGTGGGCGAGGGTGGCCAGGGAGCCGCGCTCGACCGTCGCGACGTCGACGGTGGTCATGACACGGACTCGGTCTCGTCACCGGCGTGCTCGGCCTCACGCTCGAGCTCGGCCCGCTCATAGGCGGTGACCAGGTCGCGGTACCCGTCGCAGCGCTCCCGCAGCTGCTCGTGCGTGCCGCGGTCGACGAGCCGGCCCTCGTCGACGAAGACCACCTCGTCGGCGAGCGCGATGGTCGCTCGCCGGTAGGCCACCACGACGACCGTGCTGGCCGTGGCGGATCCGCGCAGGCCCGCCAGGATGCGCTGCTCGACGGACGGGTCGACCGACGAGGTCGCGTCGTCGAGGACGAGCAGCCGCGGGTTGCGCGCGACGGCGCGGGCCAGCGCGAGGCGTTGCCGCTGACCGCCCGACAAGGTGGTGCCGCGCTCCCCCACCACGGTGTCGAGCCCCTTGTCGAGGGCGGCGACGAAGCCGTCGGCCTGCGCCACCCGGAGTGCGGCCCACACCTGCTCGTCGCTGATGTCGGCGCCGAGGGTGACGTTGCCGCGCACGGTGTCGTCGAAGAGGAAGGTGGTCTGCGGGGCGAGGGCTGCCACGGTCGCGAGCTGCCCAGGGGCGAACGCCCGGACGTCGGTGCCGTCGTACTCGACGACGCCCGACAGCGGGTCGACCAGCCGGACCAGCAGCGTCACGAGCGTCGACTTGCCGGCCCCGGTCGGCCCGACGACGGCAACCGTCTTGCCGGGCGCCACGTCGAAGGCGACCTCGTGCAGCACCTCGTCGTCGCCGTACGCGAAGGAGACGTCGCGCACGTCGACGGCCACGGGAGCGTCAGCGGTCGCTTCCGCCGTACCGAAGGACTGGTGGCCCTCGGCTTCGAGGACGCGCAGGACGCGGTCGTAGCCCACCACCGAGCGGGGCAGCTCGTTGAGGACCCAGCCGATGGCCCGGACGGGGAAGGCCAGCAGGGTGAACAGGTAGGCGACCCGGACCAGGGTGCCGCTGTCCAGATGGCCGCTGCCGACGCGGGACGTGCCCACGACGAGCACGAGCAGCACGCCGATGACGGGCAGCGCCTCCATCAGCGGGTCGAACAGGCCGCGCACCCTGCCGACCTGGACCAGCGTGTCGCGGAGCTCACGGCTCTTCGCGGTGAACCGCTCGGTCTCGAGGCCCTCGCGACCGAGCGTCTTGACCACCAGGGCGCCGTCGAAGGACTCATGGGCGATGGTGCTCACCTCGCCGCGCAACTGCTGCGCCCTGGTCATCAGCGGCGACATGCGGCTGCTGTAGACGACGGTGAGGGCGGCGATGGCCGGGAAGATCACGGAGCCGACGACGGCGAGCACCGGATCGGTGAAGAAGAGCAGCGTCAGCGTCCCGATGAGCATGAACACGACACCGAACGCGAAGGGGAACGGGGCGATCGGGTACCACGTCGCCTCGACGTCGCTGTTCGCGTTGGAGAGCAGCTCACCTGTCGGGTGCAGCTGGTGCCACTCGAGGGGCAGCTCGAGGTACCGGCGGGTGACGCGCTTGCGGTAGGTGGCCTGCAGCCGGTACTGCATGATGCCCGCGCCGAGCCGGCGGCCCAGGATGCCGAAGACCTTCAGGGTGGCGACACCCATGACGAGCAGCACGGCACCGGCCAGCGACGCCGTGGTGGCGTCGCCGCGCTTGATCGAGGGCTCGATGACGGTGCTCGTGATGTGCCCGAACGCGTAGGCCTGGCCGATGGTCATGCCGCCGAACAGCGCGCTGCCCACCGCAGAGACCGCAAAGATCCGGGGCTCCTCCTTCACCGCGAGCCACAGGATCCAGAGGCCGCGCCAGATCACCTGCCTGGACGTGCGCGCGGGGGAATCCATGTCGGGGCTCACAGAACCAGTTCAACCGCGGTTGAGGTCAACCGGATTCCCGGACCGTGTGGCCGGCCGCCCGCAGCGCGGCCTTCGCGTCGCCGATCCGCATCGTTCCGAAGTGGAACACGCTCGCGGCGAGGACAGCGTCGGCACCGGCCTCGACCGCGGGGACGAAGTCGTCGACCGAGCCCGCTCCGCCGCTGGCGATGACCGGCACGGACACCCGCTGCCGCACCGCCCGCACCATCGCGACGTCGTAGCCCTGGCGGGTTCCGTCCGCGTCCATCGAGTTCAGCAGGATCTCGCCGACCCCGAGCTCCTCGCCGCGCCGGGACCAGTCCAGGGCGTCGATACCGGTGCCCTGCCGGCCGCCGTGGGTGGTCACCTCGAACGCGCCCTCAGGCGTACGACGGGCGTCGACGCTCAGCACGAGCACCTGGGAGCCGAAGCGGTTGCTGATCTCGCTGAGCAGTTCCGGCCGCGCGATGCCCGCCGTGTTCACGGCGACCTTGTCGGCGCCGGCCCGCAGCAACCGGTCGACGTCGTCGGCGCTTCGGACGCCGCCACCGACGGTGAGCGGGATGAAGACCTGCTCGGCGGTACGGCGGACGACGTCGTAGGTCGTCTCCCGCGATCCGCTCGACGCAGTGATGTCCAGGAAGACGAGCTCGTCAGCGCCCTCGGCGTCGTAGACCCGCGCCATCTCGACAGGATCTCCGGCGTCGACCAGGTCGGTGAAGTTGACGCCCTTGACCACCCGGCCGGCGTCGACGTCGAGGCAGGGGATGACGCGGACGGCGACTGTCACGCTCAGGAACGCTAGTCGTAACAGGAACGGCCTACCCTGGGGTCGTGCTCTTCGCCCTGCTCGTCGTCTGCGTCGTGCTGTTCGTCATCGTTCCCGTCTTCGTCTCGACGGTGATGTCTGCGGTCTGGGCGCTGCTCGTGGGCCTCGTCCTCGGCCTGGTCGCGCGGGCCATCGCGCCCGGCCAG
>JBHEMB010000396.1:0-7918 GCA_046262855.1 Mycobacteriales bacterium
GCCGCGGGCGATGACGATGACGTCCACCTTGCCGTCGAGCCGTTGCACGGCACCGATGCACTGCTCCACGGCGAGGTGGCCCTGGACGGCGACGTTCTCGATCTCGAACCGCACGGCCGGCCACCGGCGGCGGGCGTTCTCGAGCACGTCGCGCTCTGCTGCCGACGCGCGGCCGGTGATGAGGCCCACGACACCAGGGAGGAAGGGGAGCGTCCGCTTGCGCTCGGGCCCGAACAGGCCCTCCTGACCGAGCAGGACCTTGAGCCGCTCGATGCGGGCGAGCAGCTCTCCGATGCCGACGGCGCGGATCTCGGTCGCGTTCAGCGACAGGGTGCCGCGGGTCAGGTAGAAGTCGGGCTTGGCGTGGAGGACCACCCGCTCCCCTTCGCGCAAGCCTTCGGCCACGGCGCGCGGGCAGGTGACGCTCAGTGAGACGTCAGCGACCGGGTCACGCAGGGTGAGGAAGACCGTCGCACCACGGCCGCCGAGCTGCGCGACCTGCCCTTCGACCCAGACCCGCCCGAGCCGGCTGATCCACTGGCCGATGTGCAGGGCGACGGTGCGCACCGGCATCGGCTGCTCGGGGGTCGACGTCTGTGCGGCCACCTGAGCAACCTAACCGGCCGCCACCTCCCCTGCGGTTTCACCGAGTCGACCGCGCTGTGCCGCGGGGATTCGGTGAAACGGGGAGGGAGGTCAGGTGGTGCGGACCTTCTTGGTCGTCCGCTTGGCGGGTGTGGTCCCCGGGCCCGTGACCTTGCCCTCGCCCGCGGCCTCGGGCAGGACGGGGAGCTGGCCGCCGGGGGAGGGCTCGTCGCTGCCGAGGGCGAGCTTCGCGATCCGGTTCTCGAGCAGCGTGATGACCGGAAGCCGGTCGGCGTGCGCCTTCTCGTAGTCGCGCACCGCGATGAGCTCCTCGACGCTCAGCGAGCGCAGCCGCCCACGCAGCGAGCCCAGGGTCATGTGGTCGTAGTCGGGCAGCGGCAGCTCGCCACGCGCGGGCGGCTCACCGCCGACGGAGTCAGCGAGCTCCTCGACGACCGCGACGACGTCGGGCGTTGCTGCAGTGTCATGTCGCTGCGGCTTGCTCCGCGCGGCTTGGTCCAGCAGGTCGCTGACCTGGGTGACGGGGTCGCTCACCTCACCGTTCTCGGTCGGCACCGGCTCCGCCAGCCACTCCTCGACCTCCTGCTCGTCGAGCTCGGAGGAGCGACCGCGGACCTGAGCGACGAACCGCTCGCCGCGGGCCGCCAGCTCGTCGTACCGCTGCTGTGCCTCCGACCATCGGCTGAGGGCCGTCGAGATCGCCAGCACCGGAAGCTGCACGACCTTCGCGGGAACCCTCCGGGCGGTGTCGATGGCCGTCGGCACGAGGCCGAGTGCAGCAGCGAGCGGGGTCGGGACGGTCTTCGGCACGGCTCGGGCTCCTTGGTCGCGGACGTACCCTAGAAGCATGGACCCCGCCGTCGCGACGCAAACCAAGCGGGTGCTGCTGGCCGCTCCCCGCGGCTACTGCGCCGGGGTCGACCGGGCCGTCGTCACGGTGGAGAAGGCCCTCGAGCTGCACGGCTCGCCGGTCTACGTCCGCAAGCAGATCGTGCACAACAAGCACGTCGTGAAGACGCTGGAGAACAAGGGCGCGATCTTCGTCGAGGAGACCGAGGAGGTGCCCGAAGGCGCGATCGTGGTGTTCTCCGCGCACGGTGTCGCTCCCACAGTGCACGCCGAAGCGGCCGAGCGGCAGCTGAAGACGATCGATGCGACCTGCCCCCTGGTGACCAAGGTGCACCTCGAAGCGCGCCGGTTCGCGAAGGACGACTTCGACATCCTGCTGATCGGCCACGAGGGCCATGAGGAGGTCGTCGGTACGACGGGACAGGCACCCGAGCACATCCACCTCGTCGACGGCGCAGAGGAGGCGGCTCAGATCGAGGTCCGCGACCCCTCGAAGGTGGCCTACCTGTCCCAGACCACGCTCTCCGTCGACGAGACCAACGTCACGGTCGCGGCCCTCCGCGAGCGCTTCCCGCTGCTGGAGGGACCGCCGTCTGCAGACATCTGCTACGCCACCCAGAACCGTCAGACAGCGATCAAGATGGTGGCGTCGGAGTCACAGCTGGTGCTGGTCGTGGGCTCCCGGAACAGCTCCAACAGCGTGCGGCTGGTCGAGGTCGCCCTGGGCGCGGGGGCGTCCGCCGCCTACCTGGTGGACGACGCGTCGGAGGTCATGGAGGAGTGGTTCGACGGCGTCGACACCGTTGGCGTCACCAGCGGTGCCTCGGTGCCGGAGGACCTGGTCGACGGCGTGCTGAGCTGGCTCGCGGCACATGGCTACGGCGAGGTGCAGACCGTCTCGCCGGTCGAGGAGAACCTGGTCTTCGCGCTGCCGCCCGAGCTGCGCCGGGACCTCAAGGCCGCCGGGCGGACCTGAGCCGCACGACGGCGATCAGCAACGCCAATCCGGTCGCGGCGTAGAGCACTGGCGCTCCGTCGATCAGCGAGCCGGCCAGCTCGAGCGCCTGCTGCTTCATGAAGCCGCCCGAGCTGCCGCTGTGGCCGATCGCGGCGCCGACCAGGGCCAGCACGCAGTAGGTCAGCGGCGGCATGACGATCGTCGCCTTGAGATCCTCGCGGTGCGCGAGCAGCGCGGCCAGGGCGCTGCCGCTGACGAAGCAGACCGCGAAGACCGTGCGCAGGCCGCTTCCGGTCTCGACGTCGATGACCGCGCCGATGAGCCCGATAGCCAAGCCGATGGTGACGGCACCCATCGCCGTGAGACCCCGCCGGTCCGCGACGTGCGCGCCGGCGGGCAGGTGCAGGTGGTGCTCGTGCCCTTCAGTGGGCTCGGCTCCATCCGCCCCCTGGCTGGTCCAGCTGGTCACGTCGTCGACGGTACCCGTCCGGGCGGACCGCACCCGCGCACCACGCAGGGCTACGTTTCACCTGTGGCTCATCCGCCGGACCTGATCGCGACGGTCGTGGCTGAGGCCTGCCGGAAGGACCCGTCGCTGCCTCCGGAAGCGGCGGAGCAGCTCGCCCGTCAGGCGCTCGCCTGTGACCCTGGGACCGACGCGCCGGAGATCGCTCGCAGTCTCCTCGCGAAACAGGACGGGCTGGACGTCAGCTGGGCCAACGCCATCGCCACTGCGGTCTCGGAGCTGAGGTCGTGATCACCGTCATCGATCCGGGACCGCCGGGTCACGCGACCTTCTTCGTCTCGCTGCTTCCGACCCGTGCCGACTGGCCTGCTGACATGACGGCGTCGGAGCAGGCTGCCCTCTCCGGGCATGCTCAGCACCTGTCCGACAACGCGGACTCCGGCCGGTGCGTCATCGCCGGGCCCTGCCTGGACGCACAGCTCGGGATCGCGGTCTGGGACGGATTGCAGCTCGACGAGCTGGTCGCCGAGCTGCGGGCCAACGACCCGATGGTGATGTCCGGGTTCTTCGATGCCACCGTGCGCGCGATGCGGCTGTCCTTCGAGCGCTGAGCTCAGCGCCCGCGTGCCCCGAGCAGCAGCAGAACGGCGCCGAGGACGCCGAGCGGGCCTTCATCCGCGACCCATGGCGCATCGCTCATGGCCTCGAACGCCATGCCGACGACCTCGCTGAACCCGATGACGTAGGCGACGAGCGCGACGGCTAGCCCGAGGGCGACGAGGGCGCGTCGCCCGCGACGCTGTCGACGTCCGACACCGATGGCGGCGGCCAGTGCCAGCAGCCAGCCTGCGTCGAGCATCGCGATCAGCGGCGCATCTGGCAGCGAGTCCTCACTGGCGATGACGAGCACCGATTCGAGGAGCAGCAGGGCTCCCGCAACGATGGCGGCGTACGGAACCCAGGTGTGCCTCGTGACCTGGGACTCGACTGTCGTCGTGGTCATGTCCGCGTCCTCTCGCTGTGGGTCTGTGGGTCTCTGTGGGACTCTGTGGGGCCCGAACGCTAGGAACGGGTACCCGTCGGCACATCGCCCGTCGGACCGGACCGACCCTCTGTCTCAAGACGGAGCACCGACCAGCCGTACGGCGGATCCGGCGGGCTTCCTTGCGACGTACCGTCCCACGCATGAGGTGGACCCGACCCGCGCCGTCGGAGGTCGCCATCGCCGCGGCCACGACCGTCGTGATGGCAGTTGACCTCGGACAAGCGGCGAACCCCTGGCTGGGTCTCGTTGGGGTCGTCCTGGCGGGCGCCACACTCGCGTGGCGGCTGTGGCTTCCCGAGCTTCCGTTGCTGGCCATCTGCCTGCTCACGCTCTGGCTGGATGCGACTGCTCCAGGCGAGTTCGCGCCGCAGACCGTGGGCCTCGGCCTGCTGGTCGCGCTCTACAGCGCGGCTGTCCACCTCGAGGGGCGGCGCGCGCTCGTAGCGGCCGTGTGGTCGCTGCTTCTCGTGTGGGTCGGCTACGTCGTCGCTCCCGAGATCACCCGGACGGACTTCTTCCCGGTGCTCGTCTGGGCGGTGTCGTGGCTCGCGGGACGGCTGGTACGGCGGCAGATGCTCCGAGCACGACAGTCAGGCGCTCGGGCCGCCTTGCTCGAGGTGGAGGCGCGTGAGGCCGCCGCGCGGGAGCGGGACCGCATCGCCCGCGAGCTGCACGACGTCGTTGCGCACGCGGTCTCCCTGATGGTGGTGCAGGCCGGTGCCGAGCGGTTGGCCGGAGACGGCTCGCCCCGCACGCTGGCAGCCCTCGACGCCATCGAGACCTCGGGTCGGCAGGCGCTGGTCGAGCTCCGCACGATGCTCGGCGTCTTGCGCACCACAGAGGGTGATGAGGAGCGTCAACCACAGCCGGACCTCTCCGCCGTACCGGCCCTGGTGGCGTCCGTCCGGGCGGCGGGGCAGGATGTCGCCCTCGAGGTCGAGGGCGACGGCGACGTTGCTCCTGGGGTTGGGCTGGCTGCCTACCGGGTCGTCCAGGAGTCGTTGACGAACGCGTTGCGGCACGGGCGCGGCGGCGTCCGGGTGCGGCTGCATGTCGGTTCGGTCGTCAGCATCGAGGTGCGCAACCGTGTCGGGGTGACGTCTTCGGTCGGTGCGGGCCGCGGGCTCGCCGGGATGCGCGAGCGCGTCGGACTGTTCGGTGGGCACGTGACCGCCGAGCAGGTGGGCGATGAGTGGGTCGTGTGCGCGGAGATCCCCTGTGATCGCAGGCTGCGCGCATGACCGTGCGGGTGCTGATCGCCGAGGACCAGGCCCTCGTCCGCGCCGGGCTCGTGACGATCCTGGGGAACGATCCGGAGATCGAGGTCGTGGCGGAGGCTGCGGATGGTCTCGAGGCGGTCGACCAAGCCCTCGCACACCGGCCCGACGTCGCTCTGCTCGACGTCCGGATGCCGAGGTGTGACGGCATCACCGCCACTCGACGCATCCTGGACCATGACCTGCCGACCAGGGTGCTCGTGCTCACGACGTTCGGAGAGGATGACGTCGTCGTGGACGCACTGCACGCCGGCGCCCAGGGGTTCCTACTCAAGGACGCCCGACCGGAAGACCTGTTGTCGGCCGTGCATGCTGTCGCGTCCGGGGAGGCCCGACTCGACCCGGCTGTCACGGCTGCCGTCATCGCGCGCGTCCGCAGGGGCGGACCGCGCAAGTCACACCCGGTCGATCGCCTGACGGACCGCGAGCGGGAGGTGCTGGTCCTGCTCGCCCAAGGGCTCTCGAACGCGGAGGTCGCGGAGCGGCTCGTCGTGTCGACCGGGACGGTCAAGACCCATGTCGCGTCCACGCTTGCCAAGCTGGGAGCACGCGACCGCGTCCAGGCTGTGATCGCGGCCTTCGAGTCTGGCCTGGTCGAGACCTAGCCGGTCTCCGGCAGGGCGATCAGGTGCGGAGCAGACAGCGTCCGTGTCACGTCCTCGACCGGCTTCGGCGCCGGCAGCTCGCCGTCGAGTCCGAGCTCGCTCATCTTGCGGGCGCTGGGAAGCAGTGTCCGCTCGAGCGAACCCACGGTCTTGTTGAAGTCGTTTACCGTCGTGCTCAACGAGCGGCCCAGCTTGTCCACGTGCGCACCGAAGGTCGCGAGCCGCGCGAAGAGTGCCTTGCCGGCGGCGAAGACCTCCTGGGCGTTGTCGGCGAGCTGGTGCTGCTGCCAGGAGTACGCCACGGCTCTCAGCAGGCTGAGCAGTGTGGTCGGGGTCGCGATGTGGACCCGACGCAGCATGGCGTGCTCCAGCAGGGCCGGGTCTGCTTCCAGGGCCGGCGCCAGCATGGCCTCGCTGGGCACGAACAGCACCACGAACTCCGGGCTCGACGGCAGGGCCTCCCAGTAGGCCTTGCTGGCCAGCGAGTCGACGTGCTGGCGAAGGTGCCGGGCGTGAGTCGTCTGCGGCTGTCCGTGCTCTGCCGCCTCGAGGTACGCCGCGAGGCTCACCTTGGCATCCACCACGACGCAGCCGCCGCCCGCGAGCCGGATGACGAGGTCAGGACGCAACCCGCCCTCGAGGACGGCCTGCTCGCTGAAGTCGCAGCGGTCCAGCATCCCGGCGTGCTCCACGACCCGCCGGAGCTGCAGCTCTCCCCAGCGACCGCGTGCCTGTGGCTTGCTCAGTGCGCTCGCCAGGGCGCGAGTCTCCTGCTCGAGCCGGTGCGACCCGAGAGCGACGGTGCTGACCTGCTCTCGAAGCTCGGCGTTGGCGCGGGTCCGCTCGCGCTCGAGCTCGGTGAGCTGTCTCTCGAGTCCCACGAGATGGTCTATGACCGCGGCGGCCGGCTGGTGGGCCCGCTGGTGCAGCAGGGTGGCCGTGAGCCAGCCCAGGGCTGCGCCGATGAGGAGGGCGAGGACGTCGATCATGCGCCGAGCGTGGCAGCGGGCTCTGACAGTTCCTGCCGCGCTTCCCGGGCGGTGGTCGTCGGGACCGGCTCCCTTAGCCTTGATCCAGTGAGCCTCTCCCTCGGCATCGTCGGCCTTCCGAACGTCGGCAAGAGCACGCTGTTCAACGCGCTGACCAAGAACAACGTGCTGGCAGCGAACTACCCGTTCGCCACGATCGACCCGAACGTCGGGGTCGTCGGCGTGCCCGACGAGCGACTCGGGAAGCTCGCGGTGATCTTCGGCAGCGAGAAGATCATACCCGCCACGGTCGACTTCGCCGACATCGCCGGCATCGTCCGGGGCGCCTCGAAGGGGGAGGGGCTGGGCAACCAGTTCCTGGCCAACATCAGGGCCTCCGACGCCATCTGCCAGGTCATCCGGGCGTTCGCGGACGACAACGTCGTGCACGTCGACGGCCGGGTCGACCCGCTGGGCGACATCGAGACAATCAACACCGAGCTGATCCTCGCCGACCTGCAGACCATCGAGAGCGCCCTCCCTCGGCTGGAGAAGGAAGCACGGCTGAAGAAGGACCGGCAGCCCTTCCTCGACGAGGTGCTGCGCGCGCAAGAAGCGCTGCAGAAGGGCGTCACCGCCTTTGCCGGGGGCCTCGACCTCGTGCTGCTGCGTGAGCTGTCGCTGCTGACAGCCAAGCCGTTCCTCTACGTGTTCAACCTCGATGAGGCGCAGCTCGTCTCACCCGAGCGCAAGGCCGAGCTCGCGTCCCTGGTGGCTCCTGCCGAGGCCGTGTTCCTCGACGCGAAGGTCGAGAGCGAGCTCATCGAGATGGACGACGCCGATGCTCTCGAGCTCTTGCAATCCATGGGTCAGGAGGAGTCAGGCCTGCACCAGCTCGCCCGGATCGGGTTCGCGACGCTGGGGTTGCAGACGTACCTGACCGCGGGTCCCAAGGAGTCGCGGGCCTGGACCATCAAGGTCGGCGCGACGGCTCCGGAGGCCGCCGGCGTGATTCACACGGACTTCCAGAAGGGCTTCATCAAGGCGGAGGTGATCGCCTTCGACGACCTGGTGGAGCTGGGCTCGGTGGCGGCTGCGAGGGCTGCAGGCAAGGCGCGCATGGAGGGCAAGGACTACGTGATGC
>JBHEMB010000397.1:0-3934 GCA_046262855.1 Mycobacteriales bacterium
CTCGCCGCACGGGAGGCCCCATGATCGTGTCGGCTGACACGGCGAGGAGGGCCGAGATCAGGTCCTCACGGGCCCGGTCCCGGCCCTGGTAGCGAGAGGCCGCCTCTGCCATGAAGACCTTCGTGCTCGACACCTCCGTCCTGCTGTCCGACCCCGGTGCGATGGGCCGGTTCGCGGAGCACGAAGTCGTCCTGCCGCTGGTCGTCATCTCCGAGCTCGAGGGGAAGCGGGACCATCCGGAGCTCGGCTGGTTCGCCCGGCAGGCGTTGCGGGTCCTCGACGACCTGCGGGTGAAGCACGGCCGCCTCGATGAGCCGCTCCCCCTCGGCGAGGGCACCTTGCGGGTCGAGCTGAACCACTCGTCCACCGAGGCGCTGCCGGCCGGCTTCCGGGTGGCCGACAACGACAGCCGCATCCTGGCCGTGTCCTTCAACCTGGCGGCGGAGGGGGCAGACGTCATCCTGGTGAGCAAGGACCTGCCGCTGCGCGTGAAGGCGGCGAGCATCGGTCTCACCGCGGAGGAGTACCGCGCGGAGCTCGCCCCGACGACCGGCTTCACCGGCATGCACGAGATGACCGTGGAGGCCCAGGAGCTCGACGCCCTGTACGACGACGGCCGCGTCGAGATCGAAGCGGCGAGGGAGCTCCCGACGCACACCGGGCTGGTCCTGCTGTCCGACCGGGGCTCCGGGCTGGGGCGGGTCGCACCGGACAAGTCGGTGCGGCTCGTTCGCGGGGACCGGGACGTCTTCGGCGTCCACGGCCGCAGCGCCGAGCAGCGGGTCGCGATCGAGCTGCTGCTCGACCCGGAGATCGGCATCATCTCCCTCGGCGGCAGGGCCGGCACCGGAAAGTCGGCGCTGGCGCTCTGCGCCGGCCTCGAGTCGGTGCTCGAGCGCCGGGCGCAGAAGAAGGTGGTCGTCTTCCGGCCGCTGTACGCCGTCGGCGGCCAGGAGCTCGGTTACCTCCCCGGTGACGCCTCGGAGAAGATGAGCCCTTGGGCGCAGGCCGTCTTCGACACCCTCGGCGCGCTGGTCCAGCCGGAGGTCGTCGAGGAGGTGATGGCCCGCGGCCTGCTCGAGGTGCTGCCGCTGACCCACATCCGCGGGCGGTCGTTGCACGACGCGTTCGTCATCGTCGACGAGGCGCAGTCGCTCGAGCGAGGCGTCCTGCTCACCGTGCTGTCGCGGCTCGGCCAGGGCTCGCGCGTGGTCCTGACGCACGACGTGGCGCAGCGCGACAACCTGCGGGTCGGCCGGCACGACGGTGTGGCCGCCGTCATCGAGGCTCTGAAGGGCCATCCGCTGTTCGCCCACGTGACCCTGACCCGTTCCGAGCGGTCCCCGATCGCGGCTCTCGTGACCGAGATGCTCGAGGACCTGCCGCTGTAACGGAGCACGCAAATCTGTCGCTATCCGGACATCGCGAAGGAGCCGCTGGTGTCGTAAGGTGTCTGCAGGTCGCAAGCGACCTCGCGAGCCCCGAGGCCCGCTCTTCCCTGCTGGGTGGGACGAGCGGGCCTCGGCTTTTCGGTGCAGCCGGTCAGCCAGGCCGCGTCATGCGCAGGACGTCGAGGGCCTCGTCCAGCTGCTGCTGGGTGAGCCTGCCCGCGGCGACGTAGCCGCGCTCGTCGACGACCTCGCGGATGGTCTTGGCCTCCTTCACGGCCTGCTTCGCCACGGCCGCGGCCTCCTCGTAACCGAGGTAGCGGTTGAGCGGCGTGACCACTGAGGGGGAGGACTCGGCATACCGCCGCATCCGCTCGACATCAGCGGTGAGGCCCTCGACGCAGCGGTCTGCGAACAGCCGGCTCACGTTGGTCAGCAACCGGATCGACTCGAGTAGGTTGCGGGCCATCACCGGCAGCATCACGTTGAGCTCGAAGTTGCCGGCCGCGCCCGACCAGGCGATCGCGGCGTCGTTGCCGATGACCTGCGCGACGACCTGCATCACGGCCTCGGCCAGCACCGGGTTCACCTTGCCGGGCATGATGCTCGACCCCGGCTGCAGATCGGGCAGGTGCACCTCCGCGAGACCGGTGTTCGGTCCCGAGGACAACCAGCGCAGGTCGTTGGCCACCTTGTTGAGCCCGACGGCGATGGTCCGCAGCGCGCCGCTCAGCTCCACGAGCGCGTCCCGTGCGCCCTGGGCTTCGAAGTGGTCGCGGGCCTCCGTTAACGGCAGTCCAGTACGGCGGGACAGCTCGGCGATGACGGCTGCCGCGAACCCGGGTGGCGTGTTGATGCCGGTGCCCACCGCGGTGCCACCGAGGGGCAGCTCGCAGACCCGGGGGAGGACCGCGTCGAGCCGCTCGCCGCCGTACCGGACTTGGGCTGCCCAGCCGGACAGCTCCTGGCCGAACGTGACCGGTGTGGCGTCCATCAGGTGGGTGCGGCCGGACTTGACGGTCTCGGGATGCTCAGAAGCCTTGCGCTGCAAGGCATCTGCGAGATGGCTGAGCGCCGGCTTGAGGTCCGTGACCACGCCCAGCGCGGCCGCGACGTGGATGGCCGACGGGAACGTGTCGTTGCTGCTCTGGCTGGCGTTCACCTCATCGTTGGGGTGACTGTCCGAGAGCATGGACAGCACCTCGTTGACGTTCATGTTGGTGCTGGTCCCCGAGCCCGTCTGGAAGATGTCGATGGGGAACTGGTCGGCGTGCTCGCCGGCGGCGACGGCGTCGGCGGCCTCCGCGATGCGCTCTGCGACCTGTTCGGGCAGGACCCCGAGCGATGCGTTGACGCGGGCGGCCGAGCCCTTGATGAGGGCGAGCGCGCGGATGAGCGCGGGGTCGACACGGATGCCGCTGACGGGGAAGTTCTCGACGGCCCGTTGCGTCTGGGCACGCCACAGCGCCGCCTGCGGGACCTGCACCTCGCCCATCGAGTCGTGCTCTGTCCGCATGCTCATTCGCGGGCCTCCTCGTCCTCTCTCGGCTCGGCGGGAGCGAGCCCCGGCGGGCCGGGAACGCCGCGCAGCGTCGCCACGGCGGCGTTGATTGCGGCGACCATGGGCACCGCGAAGATCGCCCCCGGCAGGCCGCCGAGCAGGGCACCGACAGCGAGCGTCAGCGCGATCCCCATGGGGTGCAGGCTCACGTGCCGTCCTACCACGAACGGCTGCAGGATGTGCCCCTCGATCTGGTTCGCGATGACCAGCACGATGAGAACGACGACGGCTGCGGTCGGGCTGTCGGCGACCAGCGTGACCAGCACCGCCAAGCCTCCGAACACGATGGCACCGATGAGGGGGATGAAGGCACCGATGAACACCAGCACGGCCAGCGGTGCGACCAACGGTGCGTGCACCAGGGCCAGCGTGACGCCGATGACGACGCCGTGGAACGAGGCCACGATGAAGGTGCCGGTGACGTAGCCGGACACCGTGTCCCACATCCGGTCCCCGACGTGGTCGACGAGGGCGCGCCGCTCCGTCGGGAAAAGGGCGGTCAGCCAGCGCCAGACCTGCGGCCCGTCGTAGAGCAGGAAGACGGTCAGGAAGATCGTCAGGACAACCGCCGTCAGCGTCTCGAACGCTGTCTTGCCCGCATCGACGACGCCGCTCACGACCTGGCTCTGGTTGCCGCGCAGGAAGTCCTGCAGCGACCCGACGTCGAGCCCGTCGACGGTGCTCTGACGCAGGTGCAGCGGTCCGGTGACCAGCCAGTGCTTGGCGTCGCTGACGATCTGGTCGACAGAGCTCACCAGCTGGTCGTAGCCCGCGGCGGCGCGGTTCACCACGAACACCGCCACGCCGCCCAGCACGATCAGCCCCAGCAGCACGGTGACGACCGCCGCGGCCGAGCGCGGCAGCCGCCACCGCTCGAGGCGCACCTGCACCGGCCGGAGCAGCGCGGTGAGCAGGATCGCCAGTGACAGCGGGATCGTGGCGAGCTCCAGGCGCTGGTAGAGCTGGCCCAGCTGCATCAGCAGGA
>JBHEMB010000398.1:0-5114 GCA_046262855.1 Mycobacteriales bacterium
TACCTCGGGCGCTCGTGGGCTTGGCGCTGCGTCTGGCGGGCACTCGCGTTATCCACGCCCACAGCCTGAGCCAGGCCAGCGTGGCGCGCGACTTGGCGCGCCGCACGAGACGGCCGTGGTCTGTCGTGGTCGAACGAGAGGGTGCCGTGACAGCAGAATGCGTCGCGGGTGCGTCGCTCGTAGTCGTCCCAGACGAAGCCGCTCTGGAGGAAGCGCGACTGGCCGGAGTGCCCGAGCGAGTACTGGTACGACACGACCTTGGGCATGTGCCGGAGCCAGGCGCTCTGATGGCTTTGCTTGAAGCGCATTGGCACTCCTTGTTGCTCAGCGGACGCCTTGCAAAGCACCCGGTAGAGCCTCGGTCGTTGCCGACAGTGTCGATCGTGCTCGCCACATACCAGCGACGGGAGCTTCTGCGACAGTGCCTCGACCACCTGCGCGCGCAGACCTACCCCCAAGACCTCGTGCAGATCGTCGTGGTCGACAACGGCAGCACCGACGGATCAGCAGTCGATCTCGAAGCACTGGTCGACGCGGGCACGATCACGCTGGTGTCCACTGGCGCTCCGCTGCTTGTGACGGAGGCGCGCAATCGCGCGCTGCGCGAAGCGGCCGGAGAACTTGTCGTGTTCACCGACGACGACTGCCGCGCGGTGCCGGAGTGGTTGTCGAACCTCGTCGCCGCCTGGATGGTTGCGGGCAGGGGCATCGCCCAGGGCCGAACGACAGGTGACCCTGGCCAGTCACGCCAGGTTTTGAGCCGCACACAAGAGACGCCCTTCGGCTTCGGTCTGTTCGAGACCTGCAACATCGCCTACCCGCGGTCGGCGCTCGGCGACAGGCCGTTCGACGACGAGGTCCCCGAGCGCCTTCGCGAGATCCTCGGTCGCAAGTTTCCACGTGACCCGACTGGTGAGGACACCGACCTGGGATGGCGCCTTCGGGAGTCAGGGCTGGCCTTTTGCTTCTCTGCGACGGCAGTCGTGCATCACGAGGTGTTCGAACCTGATGTGCAGTACCTCTTACGGCGCGCGCGAATGACGGCTGTCTTTCCGCTGCTCGTCAAGCGGCATCGCGAACTGCGTCGCGCCTTTCTGGTGGGCCGCGTGTTCCTCCACAGGCAGCGGCCGTACTGGTGGCTAGCTGCGTCGACGCCGGTGGCCGTGGCGCTGTGGGGGCCCCTCGGTCTGTTGCTCGCCGCGCCCTACGCCTGGGCGGTCGTGCAACCGCACGAAGATGGTGTGCGCTCCCGCGTGCGCGCGCTTCCCGTGACGCTGCGGGTAGATGCGCTCACGTCGTGGGCGCTCCTCAAGGGGTCGCTCCGAACGGGCAGCGTGGTCCTCTGAGTCGCGTCGACGTCGGTACGCTCCGAGCGTGCCCGCCTTGAGCGTCGTGACTGCCACCTTCAACCGCGCCGCCCGGCTCGAACGTTTACTCGAGGCATTGAGCCGACAATCACTGACCGAACTAGAGGTGATCGTCGTCGATGATCGATCGACGGACGGAACGTGGGACCTGCTCCAGGCCTCCGCTCGGCGGTACGGGTGGCTGCGCCCTCTCCAGATGCCACAGAACGGTGGCCCGGCCCGGGCTCGGAACGTGGGCTGGCAGGCCACCCGGTCACCATTCATTGCCTTCACAGATGACGACTGCGTGCCTGACCCTGAGTGGGCCCAGTGCATCCTTGCGGCGTTCTCCGATCCGGCCGTTGGTCTCGTTCAGGGCCGCACGGTGCCTGATCCGCTGCCTTATCGGTGGAGGCTGCCCTTCGACCACAGCGTCCGGGTCGACGCGCAGTCGGCCATGTTCGAGACCTGCAACCTCGGAGTGAGGCGAGATCTGCTCCAGGCACTGGGCGGCTTCGACGAGTCCTTTCCCTTCGCCTTTGGCGAAGATGCTGACTTCGGGTGGCGAGCGTTGGAGCGCGGGGCCGGAGTGGCGTGGCTGCCTGACGCGGTTGTGACGCATGACCTCGTGAGGCGCGGTTTTCGCGACCAGCTCAGAGGTGAGCGCCGCCGCATCAGCCTCGTCACTGTGGTGCGGAAGCATCCCGGTCTTCGTGGGCACATCACGCACCGATACTTCTACGACCCGACGCACGAGCGGCTTCTTCTCTCGTATCTGCTTGCCGGATCGCTCGTCCTCAAGCCGATGTCGGTCCTCCGATGGGCCGCCCTGGCGGGCAGTGTCACGTGGTACGGGCGACTCCGATTCGTGTGGAGCATCACGCAAGGGCCGCGGAAGAAGTGGCCCCTCTGGATGATCCAGCTCTTCATCCTCGACACCGTGGACATGGCACGCCTCATGCGACAGAGCGCTCGAGAGAAGACACTGGTGATCTGATTGCGCCCTACCACCGTGGCTGTCGTCATCGCGAGCAGGAATAGAGCCGCGCGCCTGGGACGCCTGCTCGACAGACTGGACCTGCAGACCCATCAGGCGGACGAGATCGTCGTGGTGGACGACGGCTCCACAGACGGCACGGCAGCCCTGCTGAGCGCCCGTCCCAGAGTCCTGGTATCACGATCTGAGGTGTCCACCGGGCCTGCTGCTGCCCGAAACCGTGGCATCAGCCTGGCCACGTCGGACGTGATCGCCTTCACCGATGACGACTGCCAGCCGGACGAGCACTGGCTCGCACGCATCGTCGCAGCAATCGATGGTGGCGCGGACGTCGTCCTTGGCCGCACGGTGGCCGACGAAGGGGCCTGGTCGGCGAGAGGTCCCTGGGACCATTGGATGGTCACGGAGGGTGCGGATCCGATGTTCTCCACCTGCAACATCGGCTACCGCCGGGGGCTCCTCGAGACACTTGGCGGTTTCGACGAGGCGTTCAGGGCAACACGCGGCGGCGCACAGTGGGGCGAGGACACAGACCTGGGCTTGCGTGCGGTTGACCGGGGGGCAACCGTCGTCTACGACGAACAATGCGTCGTCGAGCACGACGTCGTTTCTCGCAACTGGAGGGCCTACTGCGTCGCCGGCCTCCGCCGGCAAGGTGTGGCGCATCTCGTCAAGAAGCACGACGAGTATCGCGGGCACCTTGAACACGAGGTCTTCCTCAACCAGGCCCACGCGTGGGCGCCGTTGTCGCTGGTCGGTCTCGCCGCCGGGGCCGTGCTCGGCGCGAACATGCCCTTGGTCGGTGGTCTCGTCGCTTCCTTAGGCGCGTTGCCTTACATCAACTTCCGCACGCGAGTTTGGCCTGTCGCAACTCGAAGGAGATCCCTCGTGTACGTTCTGCCCATGCTCTGGGTGGCTGACCTCCTGGAGACATTTTTCGTCGTTGCGGCTGCGTTAAGGAGCCGGGTGCTCGTTGTCTGACCAAGTCCGGTCCGCGCTCTGGATCACTGGAGAGCGTCCAGACCCTCGGTTGTCCGGGGGAAATATCCGTCAGCACCACATGCTGCAGGCGATCGCGACCCGAGTACCTACAGACCTCCTCCTCGCTGGGGAGGAGGACCTGGCCGGTGCTCCCGTCCGCTCCGTACTCCGGTCGGTCCAGGAGGTGCCCGCCGTCCCCCGTCAGCCGCCGTTGCCCAGGCTTCCCGCATGGGCCGTCAACGCCTGGCTGGCCGGTCCGGGCGGACCACGGGAGTCCTGGATGCACGCCCCTACGCGACGCGCGATCACACGCCACCTGGAGAATCAGGCACAGCGATGGGACGTCATCCTCGTCGAACATGCTTATCTCGCTCCGCTGGGGCCTGCGCTGCGTCGCTACGGTGACCGCCTAGTTCTGACCTTCCAGAACCTGGCAAGCGCAACGTCGCGACAGCAGGCGGCAAGCCTGTTGGGCCGCAGAAGGTGGCTCGCTGAACGCGAGGCCGTGACGTGGAAACGCATCGAGCGGCAAGCAGCCCGTGACTTCGACTTGCTCACCACGGTGTCGGATTCCGACGCAGACATCTTGATGGCCCCCTCCCTCGTCGTGCCCAATGGGGTCGACACGAGCCGCTTCTCGCTTGGGCCCTCGGCACACGAGCCCAACCAAGTGCTCTTCTTGGGACACCTCAATTTCCCCCCGAACATCGACGGGCTCCGTTGGATGTCCACGGAGATCTGGCCGGCAGTCCGGGCGCGGCTGCCTGATGCCCGATTGGACGTCGTCGGCCGCGCCCCGCACGAGGCAGCACATCGAGCTGTGGCGGGCATCAACGGGGCCTCCTTGCACGCTGATGTTCCTACGGTCGACGACTACCTCAAGAAGGCAGCCGTCAGCGTTGTGCCGCTGCGCTTCGGCACGGGCACCCGGCTGAAGGCTCTCGAGTCCCTCGCAGCCGGCGTCGCGGTCGTCGGCACGTCGATTGGCTTGGAGGGGCTGGGCATCGTCGATGGGACTCATGCGTTGGTGCGTGACACCGCTGACGGGCTCGCCGATGCCATCGCGTCCGTGCTCCGAGACCCCGTCCTGCGGGGGTCGCTGGCATCGAGCGGCCAGCGTCTCGCCCGGGAAAGGTTCGACTGGGGCCCGCTGTCGCAGAGTTTTGCCGATGCAGCGCTTGGCGTGGCCAGATGAGGCTGCGCGTCCTTGTTGCAGGTAGTTCCGTGACGAGCATGGTCAGCCCACCGCGCAGCACGCGGCTCGAAGCGGCCTTTCCCGAGTTGCTTCCCGATGCACTTCAGGCCAGGGGCCATGAGGCGGACGTCTTTGTATGTTCACGTTGGTTCGCCCGCCTGCCAGACCTACGGCCGGAGTACGAGCAGGTGGTCCGCGACCGGTATCCCGACGTCGTGGTCCTGAACTACGGCGTGATCGACTGTCAGCCGAACATGCTCCCTACATCCGTCGCGAGGCACTTCCAGACGTGGAACAGGCGCGGAAGTCTCGGCGCGCGGGCATATCGTCGTCTGGTGGCGGCGCGTTTGTGGCCCCTGCTGCGGCAGTACCAGCTACTGACGGACGGCTTGCCGACATACCGGACATCGCCCAAGGCCTTTCGCGCGGAGTTGACCCGGCTCATCGCGCTCATCCGCCTGGAGACGCGCGCTCTGGTTCTCGTGCTCGACATCGACCCGCCGGGTGAGCGGCTGCTGCGGTGGCTGCCCTCCATGCAACGCAGGCGGGAGCGCTACCAAGGCATCCTTTCTGACGTGGTCGACCGGTTCGGACC
>JBHEMB010000399.1:0-3114 GCA_046262855.1 Mycobacteriales bacterium
ACGTTCGCCGGCGTGGCGGCGGTCCTCGCCGCACTGGCTGCCCTGCGCGCCCGCCGAGATGTGATCGGGGCCGCGTTCAGCATCGGGCTCGGCCTCTGGGGCGCCGCGGCCTTCGTCGCCGTGCGAGCCGATCACGGCAGCGGTGCACCGGTCACCGTGCTCGTGCTGCGCGGGGCCGGTGCCCTGGTCCTGCTGCTGGGGCTCGCCCAGCTGGCCCGCTCGTCGCTGCTGTCGAAGGTGGTCGGCGCGATCCTGGCGGGCGTGCTTGCCATGGCGGTGGCCGCAGTCGGTGTCGTCGGCAACGTCGTCGTCGACTCCTACGAGCAGCAAGCGCGGGACACCGTCCGGGACGCGGCGATCTCGCGGGCGGTGTCGCTGAGCGACTACCGCGACGCCGTGGTGCTGCCGTCGCTGACGCGCCTTCGAGCGTTCTGCGATCGCCGGGCCCAGGACGAGTGCGAGGCCCTTGCCTCAGGCATGCAGCCGCAGCTCCCGCTCGTTCCCGACGGCGTGCATGACTTCCTCGTGAAGGTCGGCCGCGACAAGTCCGTCAAGCTCGTCACCCAGCGCAAGGCCGGCCTGACCTCAGCCACGTTGCTCGGGCTCGGATCGCTGCCCGCCGTGCGGTCGTTGTTGGACGTCGGGGCCAACGAGCTGCGGGAAACCAGCGCGATCGGCACGACTGTCCGGCTTCAGGGAAACAAGACGGAGCTGGCGCTCGCCGGTGTTGCGGCGCACCTCGACCAGACCACCACGAAGGGGCCGCCGTCCTTCGTCTACGTGTACGGGATCCTGCTGGACCAGCAGTTCGCCCAGAACTCGAGGGACACGGGCGGGTTCGGGCTGTTCTTCCTCACCGGTGACCCGCTCACTGTCGTGGCGAGCAACAAGAGCGCTGCCGCCGGCCGCGAGCTGCTCGGCATCGCGCAGCGGGCCCACGTCGCGAGCGGCATCCCCTCGGAGGGCATGACCGTCGGCTCGCAGGGGGTGAACCCGACCGTCGCCTTCCGGCCCTTGACCAACGTGAATGGTGACCTGGTCGGCTACTTCGCGATCACCCGGGATCCGGGACCCGCCCTCCAGGCGGAGCGAGACGCCCTGCGGTTGCTGGTGATCACCTCGTTGGCGGCCCTGCTGCTCGTGGCCGTGCTCGCCCTCGTCCTCGGGCGTCGCACCGTCCGGCCGGTGCGACAGCTGACGCTCGCTGCGGAGCGGGTCGCGGCCGGCGACCTGACCGTCGAGACGAACGTGAAGACCCGGGACGAGGTAGGCACGCTGGCCGCGCGGTTCGAGACCATGACGTCGTCGCTCGGGCAGCTGACCGGCGATCTGCGCGACTCGGCGGCCCGGCTCAGCACGGTGCTGGCTTCGATGAGCGACGCCCTGCTGGCCACGGATGCCGCCGGGCTGGTCGCCTCCGTCAACCGCGCGGCCCTCGAGATGCTCGGCCTGGACGAGGTCGACGTGGTGGGCGAACCGCTGGGCGTCGTCGTCGACGTACGGGACGCAGACGACGTCAACCTGGCCGACCCGGCGCGGCGGCTGCGCGACGAAGCTGCTGAGGTGCTGCGCTCCGACGGTGCGCGCATCCCGGTGCGGGTCGCCATCAGCCCACTGCAAGGCGTCGAAGGTGTCGTCATGGTGCTGCGCGACACGACCCGCGAACGCGAGGTCGAGCGCATGAAGACCGAGTTCCTCTCCAACGTCAGCCACGAGCTGCGCACGCCGCTCACCCCCATCCGCGGGTACGCAGAGATCCTCGTCAGCAAGCCGGGTCTGGACGAGGCGCAGGTGACGACCTTCGCGACGACCATTCGCGACGAGGCGCTGAAGATGAACCGCGTCGTGGACCTGCTCGTCGACGTGGCCGCTCTCGAGGCCGGCCGGGTGTCGGTGGCGCCTCGCGCCATCACGGCCCGCGAGCTCCTCGACGGCCGCATCGAGCTGTGGCAGACCCGCGTCCCGGCCCGACGGCAGGACTTCAAGCGCCGGATCGCCTCCGGACTTCCGGCGCTGCACGTCGACCCGCTGGGGGTCGGCAAGGCGCTCGACGAGCTCATCGACAACGCCGTGAAGTACACCGAGCCCGGTACGCCGATCTCGCTGGTGGCGGCGGCGTCGCCGGAGGTCGGCCGCGTGCGGATCACCGTGAAGGACGCCGGGCCCGGCATACCGGACGAGGAGCACGCAGGCCTGTTCACGTCGTTCGAGCAGGTCGACGGCTCGGCCACCCGCCGGGTGGGCGGTCTCGGCTTGGGCCTGTCGTTCGTCCGGCGACTCGCGGAGGACGCCGGCTTCCCGTTGTCGGTCAGCTCGAGGGTCGGCAAGGGATCCGAGTTCAGCCTCGACCTGCCGGTGTCGGACGAGCCCGCGATGCCTACTCGTCGAGGGTCGCGAGCAGGGCTTCGCTGAGGCCGGGGGCGAGGTCGCCGCCCGTCACGCGCTCGTCCTCCTCCCCGTCCTTGCCGCGCAGCCGGAGCACTGACTCCCGGCTCCCGTCGCGCAGCACTCCGACGGTCATCCGCACCTCGCGGCGCTCGGGGTGCTCCGCCGCGACGGCCGCCGGATCGTCCTGCAGACCAGCCTCAGCCGAGGGTGGCAGCACGAGCACCTCGTGGGCGAGGACCACGCCCAGCACCTCGGGACCGAACACCAGGCTCGCCAGCTGCTCGTCGAGCGGTGCCTCGCCCAGCGGCTCTTGCGCAATGGGGGTCAGCGCGCCCGGTCGGGACACGACCAGACCCATGGACTCGGCCAGCTGGGGCTCGGCTCGCAGCAGCTCCTCGGTGTCGACGAGGGCGAACAGCTGCGCGGGCTGATCCCAGCCGGCCTCGGCGAGATGGGCCTCCACCTCGGCGACGACGGCCAGCAGAACCGGGCTCGGGGGCGCTGGGGGCACTGTCACGGGACCATCCTCGTTCATGGCTGTGGTTGAGTTCGAACCGGAGCCCGACCGTCCCGACGAAGGTGAGTGCCGAAACCCGTGGCCGTCCGTCCCCGTGGAGCCGCCTTTCCCGGCCGCCCACGCCTGTTCGCCCCCGCTGCCGTCGTGGTGCTTCTGCTGATCGTGCTGGGCGGTGTCTACGTCGCGCAGTACACCGACTACCTGTGGTT
>JBHEMB010000400.1:0-6440 GCA_046262855.1 Mycobacteriales bacterium
TACGAGGAGATCCGCAACCTGCTCGGTGTGTATTGCGAGGTCATGGACGCGGGCGACTTCCAGGGGCTCGGTGAGCTGTTCGCCCACGGCCGTATCACCGACGACCGCGGTCGCGAGATCGCCCGCGGAGCCGCCGCGGTCACCGAGCTGTGGAGTGCCATGGTCCGCAGGTACGACGGGTCGCCGCTCACCCGGCACCTGGTGACCGGTCCGATCATCGAGGTCGACGGCGACACCGCGACGTGCCGTTCCACCTTCCTGGTGGCGCAGAAGCCGCCGGACGGCGACCTTGTGCTCGTGGCCGCCGGCAGGTACCGCGACACGTTCGGCGTCACGGCGGGGCGCTGGCACTTCGTGGAGCGGCAGTTCTTCCTCGATCAGGAGGGCGACATGAGCCGCCACATGGTCGACCTGTGAGGTTCGACGGGAAGAGCGTCTTCCTCACCGGTGCGGCTTCGGGCGTGGGGAAGGCCACGCACGAGTTGTTCCAGAACGAAGGGGCCAAGGTCGTCGCGGTCGACATCACCCCGGCGCCGGACGTCATCCAGTGCGACATCACGGATACCCCTGCCGTCGTTGAGCTCGTCCGGTCACGCGGTCCCTTCGACGTCGTGCTCAACGTCGCCGGCATCGTGCGGGTCGAGCACACTCTCGACGTCACGATGGAGCAGTGGAACCGGCAGATCGCCGTCAACCTGACCGCACCGTTCGCCAACATGCAGGCCGCGCTTCCGGGACTCATCGAGCGCAAGGGCAACATCGTCAACGTCGGGAGCATCGCGGGCGTCCGGGGCCAGGCGTACTCGGCGGCGTACTGCGCGTCCAAGGGCGGCATCGTCATGATGTCGAAGGGCCTCGCCCTCGAGTACGCCCGCCGAGGCGTGCGCATCAACTGCGTCTGCCCCGGCGGCGTGAACACGCCCCTCGTCGAGGGCGTCGCGAAGGCCCTGCCCGCGGATCTGAACGAGAAGCTGCTGCAGCGGACCTTCAACGTCCTGCCGCCCGGCTTCTCCGATCCCTCCGAGATCGCCGAGGCGATTGCCTATCTCGCCTCTGACGCTGCGCGCTCCGTCACCGGCGCCGCCTTCATGATCGACGGCGGCATCGACTCCTGATCGCGGCTCGGCTGGCCGCAGGGGCCGCCGAGCAGCTCCCACCTGGTCATCGCGGTCGTGGTGGTGGTGCTCCGCGCACGGAAGGCTGGACGGCGCCGCGATGCTTCCGTGGCCGGGCGGCGGCGGGACCGTCACTCCGAGACGCGACAAAGCACTCTCGCCGCTGCACAGGCACCACCGCCAGGTGCGCGCAACCGCAAGGGAGGTCGGCGACGTCTACGGTGGGAACCGTGCCGCGGCTGATCCTGCTCAATGGGCCGCCAGGAATCGGAAAGTCCACGATCGCGCAGCGCTACGTCGACGAGCACCCGTTCGCGCTCTGCCTCGACCTCGACGTCCTGCGCGGCCAGCTCGGCGGCTGGCGTCAGGACGAGACGAGATCGGGAGAGCTGGCCCGTGATCTCAGCATCCCGATGATCCGAGCGCATCTCGGAAGCGGGTACGACGTGGTCGTGCCGCAGTTCGTTGCGCTGCCGGCGTACCTCGACCGGCTCACCGAGCTCGGCGCGATGGAGACCGTCCTCATGGCGGACCGCGTCGAAGCCGAGCGCAGGTTCCACGCTCGGACCGGCCTGCACCAAAGGGTTGCCGCGGAGATGGTGTCGGAGGCAGGCGGCTACGCGCGGCAGTACGACCAGCTCAGGACCACACTCGCCAATCGGGAAGCGATCGAGATTCTGAGTGTCGCCGGGGACGTCGAGGGCACCTACGCGCTGTTCCTTCAGGCCGTCACCCGCGAGTAGGCACGGCGGCCGCGTGCCATTCGCAGCGAGGTCCTTGGCCGGTCCGGCAGGCTGACGCCGCCGGCAGCTCAGAGAACGTACTTCGCGATCAACTGGCTGAGCTGACGGACGTCTGCCTTGCCCTTGAACTCGAGGCGCATCTTGCAGAGTCCACACTCCAGCAACTCCCATCCTCCACCACGAGCCACTGGCAGTGGCCACGGTTCCGCGAGCCCTCTGGAACGGGCGCACCCAGCCCCACTGAGGTGCCGTCGCCCGGCCGTTTGGCGAGCGACGGCACCGTCAGGTTGCGAGGTAGGCGTCGATGAGTTGGGCGAGTTGTGCGCCGTCGGTGGGGTGGGGCCAGGCCGCTTGGCTGTGGTAGCGGTGGCCGGTGGGGCTGGTCCAGATCGTGGTGCCGGTGTCGGGGTTGTGGTCGGTGGTCCAGCCGTCGTGTTTGAGGTGGTGGCAGCGGTCGCTTTTGGCTGTCAGGTTCCACGGTGCGGTGGGTCCGTCGGGCCAGGGGGTGTTGTGGTCGAGGTCGCAGCGTCGGGCGGGGGTGCTGCAGCCGATGCCGGTGCAGTGCTGGTCGCGGAGCTGCACGAGGGTCCGGAGCCGGCGGCTCGGGTCGTGCGGCGCCTGGGCTTCCTCGACGACGATGGCCGCGCTGATCATCGCGAGGATGTCGTTGCGGGTCTGCGCTGCGGTGCGGGGCTGGCCGGGTGGCGCACCGCGGGGTTCGAGTTGCAGCGGGATGCCGTGCTGGTTGGTGACCAGCCGGGTCAGCGCGGCTGCGGGCAGCAGCAGCCGGCAGCGTCGGGCCGGGAGCGCGGCGCCGCCGGGGCCGGTGCCGTCGACTCGGCCGGCCCGCTGGTCGAGCTCGAGTGCGGTGCTCAGCGGCACGTGCACGAGCACGCTGACCGGTGCTGCCGGCCGCAGCCGTAGCGTGCTGACGGCCAGTTCCTGCCAGCTCAGCCCCGGCTCCGGCTCCGGCACCGGCACCGGCTCCGGCGGCTGGGGCGGCTGGGGCGGTTCGGGGGGTTCGGGTGGGGGTTCGGTGAGGCTGGCGAGCCAGCCGTCCCAGTCCGGGGCGGGGTCCAGCCAGCCCTGCTCGGGGGCGGGTGCCGGCCGGCCGTAGAGCTGCCGGTGCAGCAGCACCGGGTCGAGCTCGCTGTCGGCGAATGCCCCGAGCAACGCCGCTTCCAGCCGGCTGTCGCAGGCCAGTGCGGCGTCGTCCGGGACCAGGCTCGGGGCCTCCTCGGCCGGCGCCGGCTCCTCCACCGGCAACCACCCCAGCTCCCCGGCCGGCTCCCCGGCCGGCTGGTCGGTGTCCTGCCCGGCCGGCTGGTCGGTGGGCTGTTCGGCGGTCAGGGCCCGTAGTTCGGCGGCCTGCTCGGGGGTGAGGGCGGCGACGGCGAGCAGCGCGTCGAGGTCACCGCCGTGCAGGGCCCGGATCAGCGCGACCAGCCGGCTGGGGAGTTCGGCGAACACGTCAGCCTCCCGCTGCGCCGCGGTGCGGGTCACCCCGTCGAGGGTGTCGAGGTGGCGTTGGGCGCGGACCAGCTCAGCGAAGTCCAGCTGCCAGCGCTTCGCGGCGAGGGTGTCGAGCTGCGCCCCGATCTCGGCCATCTGGTCGGGGAGCTGCGCGGTCCAGACCCGCCGGCCGGCGTGCGCGGCCTGCTCCCGCTGCTCGGTGGCCTCCGGTTCCAGGTCGGCTTCGACCTCGACCACGGTGGCCAGCACCAGCCGCCGGACGTCACGGGCGTTCAGGGTCAGCAGCTGGGCGAAGACCCGCCGCTCGACCTCGATCTGGACGGCTTCGCTGCAGTTGCGGGTCAGCATCAGCAGCAGCTCCGCGGTCGCCGGGTACATCAGCCCGGCCTGCAGGGCAGCGAAGCTGCGCCGCCACAGCAGCACCAGCCGCTGCGCGTTGCTCAGCTGGCTGGCGGCGCGCTGCTGCCCGATCCGGACGGTGCCGGCCAGCTCGGTGATCTCGTGACCCTCAGGGTGGTGGATCTCGCCGCTGCTGTCGTGCCATTCGGCCATCATCTGGGCCCGCAGCTGCATGCCGGTGGCGTAGGCCCGGGCGGCTTCGGCTTCGGCGGCGGCGACCCGGGCGAGCAGCGCACCTCTGCGCTGTCGGGTGTCGTCGGGGGCGCGGGGCATACGAGTACTCTACCCACCCTATTCGAACATGTAAACGCCTGTGTGGAACTTTCTTTCGAGCGCTATCAGACACACGCCGTCGTGACGTTCTACTAAGTCTGAAACTGCTCGCGTAGACCCGCGGCCGCGCAGTGGACGCAAGGGCTTAGGGCGCGCGGAGGGTCATCGCGGACCACCCGCGACACACGTGGCGAAGCGGCCAGCTCAGGCGAAGCGGGCCTCCGCCCGGAGCTCGCGCGGGCCGACCACGTGTCCCTGCTCACAGACGAGCGCCGTGTGCACGGCTGCGCCGCAATCGACGTGCCGGGTGACCACGGGAACCCCTCGTTCGTCGCACAGGTGCGCATCTCCCCAGTCCTTCAACGCGGTCAACACCGGCTGCAGAGACCGGCCGACCTCGGTGAGCCGGTACTCGAGCCGCGAGCGGGCCCCCTGCTCCTGGTACGGCCGTGTCTCCAGGACGCCCGTGGCCACGAGGTCGCGCAGCCGCGCGGAGAGAACCGCTGGCGGAGCGCCCGTCGCCGCCTGGATCTCGGAGAAGCGACGGACGCCGAGGGAGACCTCGCGGACGACGAGCAGCGCCCAGCGCTCCCCGACCACCTCGAGGGAGCGGGCGATGGAGCAGGTGCGCGGGGCCACACACCTGAGTATGGACAACGAAGTCAGCTGCGTCTAGGGTCACGTGCCATGGAGTCCTGGGGTGAGCCGCGTAGCAAGACCGTGACCTGGTATGACCCGTTCGCCACGGCTGCCGCTGGCGCCGAGCTGAGCGGTCTCGAGTTCCTGACCGCTGTCGCGGAGCAACGCCTTCCGCCCCCGCCGATCGGCAGCCTGCTGGCCTTCGGGATCACGAAGGTGAGCGAGGGCGAGGTGACGTTCACCTGCCTGCCGGACGAGTCCGCCTACAACCCGATCGGGGTGGTGCATGGCGGCCTGGTCTGCACCCTGCTCGACTCCGTCACCGGCTGCGCCGTCCACAGCACGCTGCCCGCAGAGCTGGCGTACACCAGCCTCGACATCTCGGTCTCCTACCTGCGACCGGTGACCAAGGACAGCGGTCTGCTGATCGCCCGCGGTTGGGTCTCGCGTCCCGGTCGTCGCGCCGGCTTCGCCGAGGGAGAGGTCCGCACGGAGGACGGCAAGCTGGTCGCGACCGCGAAGAGCACGTGCCTCGTGTTCCCTAGATGAGACTGCACCGCGCCTGGATCGTCGCAGGCGTGGCCTTCGTCGCGATCGTGGGAGCGGCCGGTTTCCGGGCCACCCCAAGCATTCTCATCGTCCCGCTGCAGGACGAGTTCGGCTGGGACCGTGGCACGATCTCGCTCGCTGTCAGCGTCAACCTGCTGCTCTACGGGGTCACGGCGCCGTTCGCCGCAGCCCTCATGGACCGCTTCGGCATCCGCCGCGTGGTGGCCATCGCCCTCACCCTCGTCGCGGCGGGAAGCGCGCTCACGACGCAGATGACCGAGCCGTGGCAGCTCGTGCTCTGCTGGGGCGTGCTCGTCGGGCTCGGCACGGGCTCGATGGCGCTTGTCTTCGCCGCCACCATCGCCAACCGCTGGTTCCACACCCAGCGCGGCCTGGTCGTCGGCATCCTCACCGCGGCTGGGGCCACCGGACAGCTGGTCTTCCTGCCATTGCTGGCCGCCCTCGTGACGGACCACGGGTGGCGCACAGCGAGCTGGACGGTCGCGATCGCCGCGCTGTCCGTCGTACCTCTCGTGGTGCTGGCCATCCGCGAACGTCCCAGTGACATCGGGCTACTGCCCTACGGTGCGATGGAGGCGCCGGCAGCCGTGGCCACGACCGGATCCCCTGCACGACAAGCGATCCGGGCACTCCGCGGTGCCTCCCGGACAAAGCCCTTCTGGCTGCTGGCGGGCGGGTTCTTCATCTGCGGCGCGTCGACGAACGGGCTTGTCGGGACCCACTTCATCCCCGCGGCGCACGACCACGGGCTGCCCTCGACGACGGCCGCGGGCCTGCTTGCGCTGGTCGGCGTCTTCGACATCGTCGGCACGATCGGGTCCGGCTTCCTCACCGATCGGGTGGACAGCCGCAAGCTGCTCTGGTGGTACTACAGCCTGCGCGGCCTGAGCCTGTTCGTGCTGCCGAGCCTGTTCGCCAGCTCGCTGCACCCGCACATGCTCGTCTTCGTGCTCTTCTACGGCCTCGACTGGGTGGCGACGGTGCCTCCCACTGTGGCGCTCTGCCGACAGGTGTACGGCGACCAAGGGACCCTCGTCTTTGGCTGGGTGTTCGCGAGCCACCAGGTCGGCGCTGCAGTCGCCGCGACCATCGCTGGCGCGATCCGCACCAGCCTCGGCAGCTACGACCTCGCCTGGTACGGCGCTGGTGCACTGTGCCTGCTCGCCGCCGGCTTCTCCCTCGGCATCGCGCGACGGCCAACAGCCGCTCGCGCCCTGCCGGTGCCCGA
>JBHEMB010000401.1:0-5198 GCA_046262855.1 Mycobacteriales bacterium
CGTCGGGACCGGCGGCACGCGCACGAAGGGGACCGGCCGCGCGGCCGCAGCGGCCTGGCTCGCCAGCCTCAAGTCGCAGGTCGCAGCCCCGACCGGAAGCCTGCTGGCGCTCCCCTACGCGGACCCGGACGTCGACGCCCTCGCGTCCTCGGCGGCGGGCAAGGACGACCTCGACCACGCGACCACCCTCGGCACCACCGTCCTGGCGTCCCAGTTCGCCACCACCCCCGTAGACGCCGTGTACCCGCCGACCCAGGGCACCGGCGTCGTCTCCCCGGACGCCGTCGACGCGCTGACCCCCCAGTCCGGCAAGCGGTTCGCGCTCGTCCTGGACGAGAGCGCCTTCCCGGACCTGGAGGACGAGGGACGGACCCGCACGCCGGACGCGACCGTGAACCTGGGCACCTCGCGCTCGACGTTCCGTCCGCTCTACGGGCTGGTGGCTGACGACCTGCTGTCGAGCCTCGTGCTCGGCCCCTCGAGCGGGGCGGAGGGCTCCCGGCTCGCCGAGCAGCGGTTCATCGCCGAGACAGCCATCGTCGCCGCCGAGGCACCTGGGCTGAGCCGGACGTTCCTCATCGCCCCCGACCGCTACAGCGACGCCGATGTCCGCGCCACGACCGACGCGCTGCGCGACATCGGGCGGTTGCCATGGCTGTGCCCGATCGCGCTCCAGTCGGCCACTCAGGGGACCGAGTCCTGCCCGACGCCGACGTCCGAGGGCGAGGCCAAGCCGTACAACGACGACGCGACAGACCCGCGCAGCACGCTGCGGCAGAGCACCGACGCGCAGCTGCCGACGGAGTACCTCGGTGCCGTCGGCACCGCCGAGCGGCGTGCGACGCAGCTGACGACGCAGGTCCTCGACGACTCCGACGCCCAGCCAGGCGAGACCCGGACGCAGGTCCGGAACCTGCGGCTGCGGCTGCGGCAGGCTGTCGCGCGGGCCGAGTCGTCCGCCTGGCGGCAGGACCCGTCCAGCCAGTACGCGCAGCTGCGGCTGCTCAGCGAGCAGGTGGAGGCGCTCCGCAAGAACGTCAACGTCCTCGGTGGCCGGCTACTGCTCACCAGCGACAACGGGACCGTCCAGGTGAGCGTGGAGAACCGGCTCGACCTGCCGGTGCAGATCCGGCTGCGCTTCACGTTCCCCGGCAGGGTGCCGGTCGAGACGGGCCTGATCTCCGTCTCGGCCAAGCGCTCGGTGCCGGCCGCCGTCAAGGCCACCGGCCTGCGCTCGGGGAGCTTCCCCGTCTTCGTGCAGATGGTCGACCGCTCGGGCAAGGTCTTCCGCGGCACCGTCCAGGTCCAGGTGCGCTCGACCCGTTACGGCCGGCTCGCGCTCGGCGTCACGTTCGCCGCAGCCGCGGTGCTCTTCATCGCCGCAGGCGCCCGCATCGTGCGGCGCGCCCTTCGCCGTGAGCCGCCGCAGGCGGCTGCGTGAGCCTGCTGCGGTCCACGCGCACGATGGCGCTGGGCACCGTCGCCTCGCGCGGCACCGGCTTCCTCCGCACCGCGGCGCTGGCCGCCGTGCTGGGCGTCAAGAGCGTCGCCCTGGCGTTCAACGTGGCGAACACGGCGCCGAACATCGTCTACGAGCTGCTGCTCGGCGGCATCCTCACCAGTGTCGTCGTCCCGCTCGTCGTGCGGGCCGCGAAGTCCGGCGACGGCGAGGCCTACGTCCAGCGACTGCTGACCCTCGCGGTGCTCGTCCTCGGCGGCGCGTCCGTGGTGCTCGTGCTGTTCGCCCCGGCGATCGTCGACGCCTACCTCAACCAGTCGGTGGACGGCGACACGCGACACCTGGCCGTGGTGTTCGCCCGTTTCTTCCTCCCGCAGATCCTCTTCTACGGCGTGGGCGCGGTCCTCGGCGCCTACCTCAACACCCAGGGCAGCTTCGGGCCGCCGATGTGGGCGCCGGTGCTCAACAACGTCGTGGTCATCGTCACGCTCGTCGTGTTCGCGCTCCTGCCCGGGCCGGCGGAGCTGACCAGCGCCACGATCACCGACGGGCAGCTCGCCGTCCTGGGCATCGGCGTCACCCTGGGCATCGTCTCCCAGACCGTGGCGCTGCTGCCGGCCCTGCGCCGCACCGACCTGCGACTGCGGCCCCGCTTCGACTTCCGCGGCACCGGCCTCGGGCCGGCCGCCCAGCTGGCCCGCTGGACGTTCTTCTACGTGGTGTGCAACCAGCTGGTGCTTGTCGTGGTCGCCCAGCTGGCCTCGAGCGCGCCGAAGGACCGCGGCTACCCGTCGTACACGTATGCCTTCCTGCTCTGGCAGCTGCCGCACGCCGTGGTCGCCGTCAGCGTGATCACGGCACTGCTGCCGCGGATGAGCGGCGCGGCCGCCGACGGACGACTCGACGATCTGCGCCGCCAGCTCGACCGTGGGCTGCGACTCACGATCAGCGTGCTGGTGCCGGCGGCCGTCGCCTATGTCGTGCTGGGCCGCCCGCTCGCCACCCTCGTGTTCGGCCACGGCGAGACCTCGGCCGGCGACGCGCGCTTCATCGGCACGCTGCTCGCGGTGTTCGCGTGCGGGCTGGTCGCGTTCAGCACGTACCAGCTGCAGCTGCGGGCCTTCTACGCCCTACAGGACACCCGGACGCCCGCGCTGGTCAACCTGGCGGTCAACGCCACCACCGTCGTGGTCGACGTCGCGCTCTACTTCGCGCTCGCACCGGAGCACCGGGTCGTCGGCCTCGCCGCCGGCCAGGCGTCGTCGTACCTCGTCGGTGTCGTGGTGTGCACCACGGTCCTCGCCGGGCGGGTACCGCGCGACCCGCGCGGGCACGTGCTGCGCACCACCACCCGCTGCCTGGTCGCCGCAGCCGTCCCCGCCCTGGTGGCCGCCCTGGTCGTCCACCTCTCCGAGGGGTACGCCGGGAAGGCGACCGCCGGCGCTGCGCTCGCTGCGGCGCTGGGCGGGGCCGTGCTCGGCAGCGGCTACGTGGCCGCTGCCCGGCGGCTGCGGGTCCAGGAGGTCGAGCAGCTGCTCGGCCCGGTGCTGTCCCGGCTCAAGCCAACGGGCTAGGACGCCGAACCCGAAAGGGTGAACCGCAACTCCCCCGACGAGGGTGCCATCGTCCTGGGCTGGCTGACGAAGGTCGCCCTCACGCTGGCCGTGCTCGGCTTCCTCTCCTACGACGGCATCGCCATCGTCACCGCCAACGTGTCGACGGCCGACCGCGCCAACACGCTGGCCAGCGAGGCCGCTGACGAGGTCAGGTCCATGCGGGACGTCAACAAGGCCTACGCAGCCATCAGCGCAGAGGCCGCGGCGGACGGCGACACGATCGAGCCGCAGGACTTCCGGGTCGCGAGCGACGGTCACGTCACCCTCGTGCTGCGCCGGGAGGCGAGCTCGCTCTGGATGTCGCACGTCGGCCCCCTCCGCAAGTTCCTTCACGTGCGCGCCACGGGCGAGGGCTCGCCCGCGTCGTGACGCCACATCTCCGCCGCGTTGCCGCCGGGCTGCTGCTCGGCGGGCTGCTCGCGTCCCTCGGCGTCACCGCGGCCCCGACCGCAGGCGCCAGCCCGCTCGGCGACGCGAAGAGCCGCGCGGCGGCGCTGCGACACCAGGTCGACGCACTGCGCGAGCAGGCCGAGATCGCGACGGAGCGCTACGACGAGACCTACGCGGCTCTCGGCAAGGCGGTCAACGCGCACATCGAGGCGCAGCGCGACCTCGACACGGCCCGGCAGGCGTCCGGGGCGACCGACGACCGGCGGGCGCGGCGCGCCCGCGCGCTCTACATGTCCGGCGGGCCGGGCGCCATCTACGCCTCGGTGCTGTCGAGCGGCTCCATCGGCGAGGTCGCGAGTCGGATGCACCAGGTGCAGATCGTGCTCGACGGCGACTCACGCGCCGTGGCGCAGGCAAACTCCGCCGTTGTCGCGATGGCCACTGCCGAGAAGGCGCTCGCTGACAGCGAGCGCACCGCGAACCGGCTGCAGAAGCAGGTCACCAACCAGGCCGGCCGCGTCAACCAGCTGCTCGCGGAGACCGACGCGCTGCTCAAGGCTGCCGACAGCCGGGTCCGACAGCTCGCCGAGCAGCAGCGCCAGGCCGCCGCCGCAGCCGCCGCAGCAAGAGCTGCCGCCGCGCTCGCCGCCGCACGCGGGAACGCCGGCACGCTGCCGGACGTCCCCGCTTCGCCACTCGCCAAGGCGGCCCTCGCCTTCGCCCAGCAGCAGCTCGGCAAGCCCTACCTCTGGGGCGCCACCGGTCCCGACGAGTACGACTGCTCCGGGCTGACCGGTGCCGCGTACGCCGCTGCCGGACTCGCGCTCCCGCGCACCTCGCGCCAGCAGTGGTACGCCGGGCCGCACGTCGACCTCGGCCAGCTCGCGCCGGGAGACCTGATGTTCTGGGCCAGCGACCTCAACGACCCGGGCACGATCCACCACGTCGCGCTGTACGCCGGCGACGGCCTGATGGTGGCTGCGCCGCACGCAGGCGCCTTCGTCCGGGTGCAGCCGATCTACCTCGACGGGTACATCGGCGCGGTCCGGCCCGGCCTCACCGTGGCCGGGTGAGACTTCTCACAACTGCCCTCGGGCAGGCGTGAAAGCGCCGAGACGGCCGCTGCTCCGCCGTTAGCCTGAATGCACGAACGTCCGGTCGGAACGCCGAGTCCTGTCCCCCGACCACCAGCGCCATCCGGCGTGGACGCCCCCCAATGCACCAGGGACAGGAGCGGGGGACCCACAGGTTCCTCGGTCGCCGCTCGACGATGCGACCTCGGGGCGAAGCCGGCACAGCTCTGCGACACGCGAGCGCCTGCCGGCCGGGCACCTTCCCGCCCGAGCCCGACAGCTCACCTCGCAGGCGTCAGGAAGGAACGTCTGTGCTGTCCCGCTCGAGGGCGCGCTCCTGCGCGTCCGCTCTCGTCGTCTTGTTCGTCTCCCTGTTCGGCAGCCTCGCCGTCGCCTCCCCGGCGCACGCCGGTTCCTGGCGGTCGCAGGTGCCCTCCTACGCCGCCAACTTCCGCGGCGACCCGTACCACTGGGGTGCCGCCGGCCCCTCGCGCTTCGACTGCAGCGGCTACACGCTCTACGTGTACCGGCACTTCGGGAAGTCGCTGCCGCACAACTCGGCGCAGCAGTACTCGGTCATGCACCACGTGGCGAAGAACCAGAAGGTGCCCGGAGACCTGCTGTTCTTCCGCAACAGCTCGGGGCGGATCAGCCACGTGG
>JBHEMB010000402.1:0-5607 GCA_046262855.1 Mycobacteriales bacterium
GCCGAGGACTGCGCCTACACCGTCCCCGCATCCACGACGGGCGGCGGGACCACCGGCGGCCCGCGGGCGACGCCGACCTGCCCCCCAGCCAGTGGGAGCAGCAACAGCAGCGGGAGCGGCAAGGGCAAGGGCTGCGGCCAGCAGACCTGACAGCTCGCGCGGAGTTGCCGCGCCACTCGTAACCCGCCGATATCCTGGTCGCAACCAAGTCTCGCCGGTGGAGCGAGCCGGGAGGGACGCGTGCCAGGCATCAGGGGGCTGACGACCGTCGAGCGCGGCGTCGGCGGCGTCGCCGTGGGCCTGCTGCTCGCCGGGATCGTGGGCGCCGGCACCTTCTCGCCCGCGCACGACTCAACGAGCCTCCCTGCCGTCACCACCTCGGTCCGGACCGCCGATCCGTCCCCGGCCGCGATCCCCGTTCCGGCACCGACGACCACGGTGGCGAAGAAGCGCACAGTGGTCGACCGGCCGATCGCCCCTGCGCCGCCTCTGAGCGGTTGCCCGGTGCCGCACCGCTCCGGCGGCGGCGGCAAACCGAAGCCACTGCCCCCGCCCGTGGTGGCAGAGGCCGCGCTGCCGGCGCCTGTGCCGGTCCACGGCAAGGCCGGCGACCTCACCGCCGTACGGGGCAAGGGCCTGTGGGCGACCCCCTTCGGCAAGGCACCGCTGGATGTCGACGGTCTGATCAGCCAGGCCCGGCGCGCCCAGGTGCGCAGCATCTGGGTCCGCACCGGCCGCACGAGGCAGGGCTACTACGGCCAGCAGTTCCTCCCTCGGCTGATCACGCAGGCGCACGCCGCCGGCCTGTTCGTCATCGCCTGGGACTTCCCGTTCCTGTCCGACCCGGTCGCTGACGCCCGGCGGGCCGAGCAGGCACTGGTGGCCGGCGTGGACGGCTTCTCCCCCGACGTCGAGACCACGGCGGAGGGCACCCGGCTCACCAGCCGTCGGCTGCGCCTCTACCTCTCGCTGGTGCGGCAGGCGGCCGGGACCCGACCGGTCATCGCCACCGTGCCGCGGCCGTCGTCGGCCCGCCGCGGCTACCCCTACAGCGCCTTCCCGCCGTACGCCGATGTCTTCGCCCCGATGGTCTACTGGTCCTGCCGCGAGCCGGGTGCCGTCGTGCAGCAGTCACTGGCGGTGCTCACGAAGCTGTTGCCCGTGGCGCCGGTCGGGCAGGGCTACGACATGGGCGACGAGGGCGGCCGGCGCGGCACCCCCTCACGGCAGGAGACGCTGCGCTTCCTCGATGCCGCCCGCCGGGCCGGGGCGATCGGGGCCAGCCTCTGGACCGTCGAGGAAGCGGGTCCCGCGCAGTTGCGCGCCCTGGCGGACTACCGCTGGTCCCGGTGACCGGGACGATCGGCTCCGCGTCGCTTTTGAGCCCCTTGTGCAACTCGTGAGACTCCGTCTAACTTGCGACT
Organism: Mycobacteriales bacterium; assembly: GCA_046262855.1. Lineage (GTDB taxonomy): Bacteria > Actinomycetota > Actinomycetes > Mycobacteriales > SCTD01 > RYN-111. The sequence goes on from JBHEMB010000402.1 coordinate 1,425, forward strand.
GTGTCGCAGATCACGGTCGAGCCCGGCCTCCGGGAGCGCAAGCGGCGGGCCACCCACCAGCGGATCGCTGACGAGGCGGCCCGACTGGCGCGCCAGAAGGGCCTCGACGGCACCACCATCGACGAGATCGCCGCAGCGGCGCAGGTCGCGCGGGCGACCTTCTTCCGGTACTTCGACGCGAAGGAGACGGCGATCGCGGAGGGGTTCAGCATCCCCTGGCTGACGCTGCTGGTCGACAACCTCGAGGTGCAACCCCCCGAGCTGTCGGCAATGGACGCCGTCATCGAAACGTTCGTGGGCTTCGCCGGCGGGTTCAACCCCGACGTCCGCAACCTGGTCCTCCAACAAGTGCGGCTGCTGCAGGGGTCGCCGGCGCTGACGGCCTGGACGCTGGCCCTCTACGTCCGCTTCGAGCTCGCGATCGCGGAGGCCGTCAAGCACCGCTTCGCAGACCTGGCAGCTGAGGACAGCCGACCACGGATGGTCGGCGCGCTCACCATGTCCGCCGTCCGCATCAGCCTCGACACCTGGCTGGCCTCCGGCGCGACGACTGACCTCGCGGAGCTGCTCCAGGACGCGCTGCGCTCCGTGCACATCACGTGATGATCGACAACTCCGGACAGCACGCCGCCCGCGGTGCATGCTCAGCTGGAACGGAAAGGAAGCTCCACGTGCCCAGACGGTCCCCAGCTCTCCTTGCACTCGCGGGGCTCGCCCTCACGCTGACCGCGTGCGGTGCGCGGGTCGACAGCAGCCTGCGCACCGAAGCGGCCAACCAGGAGCTGGGCCGCAACGGGGGCAGCACCAGCGGGGGCGTCGCCGACGGGTCGACCGGCACGGCAACCACCGGCACGTCGGGCACCACCGGCACCGGCACGGGCACCAGCGGGACGGGAACCACCGGCACCAGCGGGACCGGGTCCACGAGCACCACCGGCACGTCGGGCACCACCGGATCCGGCTCGACAAGTACGACGGGAGCGCCGGCGCCGGCGGGTGGCAACGGCGGCGCGACCGATGTCGGCGTGACCGCGAACAGCATCACCGTCGGACTGGTCGCCGACTCCTCGGGTCCGGTCCCAGGCCTGTTCCGCGGGGCCTTCGTCGGCGCGCAGGCCTACTTCGCGAAGATCAATAGCGAGGGCGGTATCTACGGCCGGCAGCTCAAGATCGACTTCGGCGACAGCCAGCTCGACTGCGGCCAGAACAAGTCCGCGACGCAGGCCCGGGTGGGCAAGGTCTTCGCCTTCGTCGGCAACTTCTCCCTCAACGACGACTGCGGCCAGCAAGTGCTCGCCCAGCACCCCGAGGTCCCGAACGTGTCCAACGCGCTCGGCCCCAAGACCGCCGCGCTGCCGCAGACCTTCAGCACCGCCCCGCTCGGGCAGGGCTGGCGCACCGGGCCGCTGGCCTACTACGCCAAGACCTATGGCGCGAAGTGGCAGCACATCGGTGCCATCTACGCCGGTGTCGGCACCGGCCCCAACGTCTGGGCCAACACGGTCAAGGCGATCAACCACTCCGGCGGCAAGGTCGTGCACCAGGAGAGCTACGGCGCGACCGACACCGACTTCACCGGCGCCATCATCCGGATGAAGAGCGACGGCGTGCAGCTGACCTACATCAACACCACCGACGGCGCGACGACGGCCCGCTTCGTCAATGCCGCACGGGCGCAGAACGTCGACTGGCCGCTGATCTTCGGCGCGACCGCCTATGACTCCAACTTCTTGCAGCAGGCTGGGAACAACGCGAACGGCGTCGTCAACGACCAGCAGTTCGCCATGTTCTTCAACACCGACGACGCCGCCAAGGTCCCGGTGGTCAAGGACTTCCAGAAGTGGATGAACTACGTCAACAGCGACCAGACCAAGGACATCTTCGCCGCCTACGGGTGGACCTCGGCGAACCTGTTCGTCGACGCCCTGAAGAAGGCCGGCCCCAAGGCCACCCGCAAGAGCCTGTTCACGGCGCTGAAGACGTTCACCAACTACGACGCCGGCGGCATGTTCGCACCGGCGAACCCGGCAGAGAAGAAGCCAGCGCTCTGCTGGATCCTCGACAAGGTCGTGAACGGCAAGTTCGTGCGGCAGTCGCCGTCGCCGTCGACCGGATTCAACTGCACGGGCGCGTCCTACTACCCGCCGGTCGGGTGACGCCGTGGAGTTCCTGCAGCTCCTGATCGTCGGGCTCGTCACCGGCTGCGTCTACGCCCTCAGCGCCACCGGACTGGTCGTGACCTACACGACCTCTGGCATCTTCAACTTCGCGCACGGCGCCATCGGGATGCTCGGGGCGTTCACGTACTGGCAGCTCACCGTGGGCTGGGGCTGGCCCGTCGTGCTCGCGCTGCCCACGGTCCTGCTCGTGCTCGCACCGCTGTTCGGCGCGGTGACCGAGCGGATTCTCATCCGACCCCTGCACGGCGCGTCCGTCGACATCACCCTCGTCATCACGCTCGGCCTGTTGCTGTTCCTGCTCGCGATCGCCAACTACGTCTGGGATCCCGCCACCTCGCGGGTGCTCCCCCAGCTGTTCAAGGGCGGCGGCACGAAGATCGCCGGGGTCAACCTGTCGAGCCAGCAGATCCTGATCGTGGCGGTCGCCGTAGCGGTCGCGGTGGCGCTGCGGACGCTGTTCTCGAGGACCCGGATCGGCATCGCAATGCGGGGCGTCGTCGACGACCCCGACCTGTGCGCGATGTCCGGCGCCTCGCCCTCCCGCATCCAGCAGCTGTCCTGGGCCATCGGGGCCTCCCTCGCCTCGCTGGCAGGCATCCTCATCGCCCCGAAGGTCGGGCTCAGCAGCCTGCAGCTCACGCTGCTCGTCATCAACTGCTATGCCGCGGCCCTGTTCGGCCGGTTGAAGAGCCTGCCGCGCACGGCCGTCGGCGGCATCCTGCTCGGCATCGTCGTCGAGATGTACCCGGTCTACATCGCCCCCCACGTGCCGTCCGCCCAGACGGCGACGGAGCTGACCAAGGCCGTGCCCATGATCTTCCTGGGCGTGCTGCTGCTGTTCCTGCCGTCGGCACGGCTGCGCACCTCTACCGCCGCCGGCCGCATCGCACCTACGGTCCCGGGCCTGCGCCAGTCGATGATCGGCGGCGTCGCCTTCGTCGTACTGGCTGTGGTCCTCACCGGAACCCTGTCGACGGAGAACCTCGGCATCGCCACCAACGTCGTCGTGCTCGCCATCGCCCTGCTCTCCCTGGTGCTGCTGACCGGCTACAGCGGCCAGACGTCGCTGTGCGTCCTCACCTTCGTCGGCCTCGGGGCATGGGCGATGGGCCACTCCGGGCACTCGGTCCTCGGGCTGCTCTGGGGAGCACTGCTGGCCGGCGCAGCGGGAGCCCTGGTGGCGCTGGCGACCGCGCGGCTGCGGGGGCTCTACCTCGCGCTCGCCACCTTCGCGTTCGCCAAGGGCATGGACGAGGCCTTCTTCTACTTCCACCTCGGCTCCGGTCAGCAGCTGGAGATCCAGAGGTTCCGGCTCCCCGGCATCGACACGGAGTCGCCTTCGACGTTCTTCCTGCTGACCGCCATGGTGCTCGCCGTCGCGGCGATCGCCGTCCTCGCTGTCCGCCGTGGACGGTGGGGCCGCCAGCTCACTGCGCTCAACGACTCCCCCGCGGCCTGCGCCACCCTGGGCGTCAACACCACGATCACCAAGGTCGTCGTCTTCACCACGTCGGCGGCCATGGCCGGCTTTGCCGGCGGGCTGTACGGCTCGTCCCGCGGCATCGTCACGAACAACGACTTCGCGGTGCTCGGCAGCCTGGCGCTGCTGCTGGCCGTCCGGGTCGGTGGCATCAACACCATCACGGGAGCTGTGTTCGGATCGCTGACGATCACGATGTTCCCGGAGGTTCAGAAGCACGTCCACGGGCTCCCCGACAAGCTGCAGCTCGCCTACCTGCTCACCGGCCTCGCGGCGGTCAGTGTCGGCCGCGACCCCGACGGCCTCGGCGGCCAGTTCAGCAAGCTCGGGCAGCGGCTGCGCAGCCTGCGCACACCCCCGTCGTCCACGCCGTCCGGAGCGCCCAGTCGAGAAGGAACTGTCGAGGAGGCGCGCCTTGTCCACGGTTGATCTCGAAACCTATGTCCCCGACGTCGACCACAGCTACGACCCGCGCGATCCCGAGGTCGCCTTGTACGTCGATGACGTGTCGGTGCGCTTCGGC
>JBHEMB010000403.1:0-9947 GCA_046262855.1 Mycobacteriales bacterium
GCCCTGCACGGTCGGGTCGGTCGCGAACGCCACCACGTCGACGCCACGGATGGTGCCGGTGACGACGACGGCGCCCGACACGGCCTCGAGCACCTCGAAGTCGTCCATCAGCGTCCGCAGGCGCTGCGCGCACGGGTCGGCGATGTCGACGCCGGCGACGATCGTCATGGGGGCTACCTCCGCTGGGGGGTGGTTCAACGCGCGAACACGAGCGACACGTCGTGGCCGCCGAACCCGAAGGACGTGGACAGCGCGGCGGTGTGGGCGAGCTCGCGGGGTGCGACGCGCACGGCGTCGACGTCGGCCTCGTCGTCCTGGTCGTCGAGGTTGCGCACCGGGGGAACGACGCCGTCGCGCAACGCCACCACGGTGGCGATGGCCTCGACGGCTCCCGCGGCACCGAGCAGGTGACCGGTGCACGACTTGGTCGCGGTGACCGCGGGACGGTGACTGCCGAGAGCCAGGCCGAGCGCGCGGGCCTCGGCGAGGTCGCCCAGGGGCGTGGAGGTGGCGTGCGCGTTGACGTGGCCGATGTCGGTGGCGGTGATGCCGGCATCCGCCAGGGCCAGCGTGATGCTGCGGGCGGCGCCGTCGCCGGACGGGTCGGGTGCGGTGACGTGGTGCGCGTCGGCGGCGAGCCCGGCACCGCCGAGCCAGCCGTGGATGCGGGCACCGCGGGCCCGGGCGTGCTCCTCGGTCTCGAGCACCAGGACGCCGGCGCCCTCGCCGAGCACGAAGCCGTCACGGCCCTTGTCGTAGGGACGCGAAGCGGCCTCGGGCTCGTCGTGCCGGGTGGACAGCGCCCGCATCTGCGCGAAGCCGGCCATCGGCAAGGGGTGCACGCAGGCCTCGGACCCGCCGGCGACGACGACGTCGGCCGCGCCGGAGCGCAGCATCGTCAGTGCCTGGGCGATCGCCTCGGCGCCGGAGGCGCAGGCGCTCACCGGTGTGTGCACACCGGCACGCGCCTTGAGCTCCAGCCCGACGGTGGCGGCGGGACCGTTCGGCATGAGCATCGGCACCAGGTGCGGGCTGACCGAGCGCGGACCCTTTGCCTTCAGCACGTCGTACTGGCTCAGCAGCGTGAGCGCGCCGCCGATGCCTGAGCCGATGACGACGGCGAGCCGGGTGGACTCGACCTCCGGCGCACCGGCGTCCGACCAGGCCTCGCGGGCCGCCACCAAGGCGAGCTGCTGGACTCGGTCAAGGGTGCGGGCCTCGATGCGCTCCAGGCGCCCGTCGAGGTCCACGGTCGCTGCCAGCCGGGCCGGCAGGGCTTCCCACTGCTCGCCCTCGAGCAACCGCACGCCAGAGCGGCCGGACAGCAGGCCCTCCGTGAGGGCGGCGACATCAGGGCCGAGCGGGGTGAGAGCCCCGAGCCCGGTGACAGCGACCCGGGTCATGCCAGGACACCTGCCTGGGCGATGTAGTCGATCGCGTCGCCGACGGTCTTGAGGGTCTCGAGGGCCTCGTCGGGGATGCGGACGCCGAAGCGCTCCTCGCAGGCCACGACGACCTCGACCATGGTGAGGCTGTCGACCTCGAGGTCGTTCTCGAAGGTCGCCTCGCGGGTGACCTTCTCAGCCGGCACGCCGGAGACCTCCTCGAGGACCTCGGCGAGGCCGGTGAGGACGTCGGACTGAGTGAGTGACATTGCAGTGTTCTCCTTGTGGGGTGCGGGGGTGAGCAGTGACAGTCAGGGGAGGATGACGACCTGGGCGGCGGCGGTGAGACCGGCGCCGAAGCCGACGAGCAGGACGGCGTCGCCGGAGGACACCTGGCCGAGCTCGAGGAGGCGGTCCAGCGCCAGTGGCACGGAGGCGGCGGAGGTGTTGCCGCTGTCGGCGATGTCGCGGGCGATGACCACGTCCTCGCCGAGTCCGAGGTGCGAGGCGACCGACTCGGTGATGCGCAGGTTGGCCTGGTGCGGCACGAACGCCTTGAGGTCGGCAAGGCCGATGCCCGCCTCCTCGACGGCCCGCAGGCACAGCGCAGGCAGCGACGTGGTCGCCCAGCGGTAGATCGCCCGGCCCTCCATCGCCAGTAGCGGGGGTACGCCGTGGATCGTGAGCTTGTCGTGCTGCTCGCCGTCGTGCGCCCACACGACCGGCCCGATCGCGTCCACGTCGGAGCGCGAGACGACAGCGGCCCCGGCACCGTCGCCGAACAGGAACGCCGTCCCGCGGTCGTCGTGGTCGACCAGGTCGAGCAGCCGCTCCGACCCGATCACGAGCACGTGCTCGGCCGTTCCGACGCGCACCGCGTCGGCCGCGAGGCCGAGCGCGTACGCGAAGCCGGCGCAGCCCGCCCCGATGTCCGTCGCCCCCGCAGCAGAGGCACCGAGGCGGGCAGCGATCTCGGGGGCCCCACCCGGCAGCGGGCCCGGCATGGAGCAGGTCGCGAGCATCACGAGCCCGACCTGCGTGGCGTCGACACCGGCAGCCGCGAGCGCCTTGCCGGCAGCGATCACGGCCATCTCGACGACGCTCTCCTCGGGGGCCGCAGCACCTCGGGTCACGATCCCGGAGCGCTCCCGGATCCACTGGTCTGAGGACCCGATGCGCTCGGCGATCCCGAGGTTGTCGATCCGGATACCCGGCCGGAACGCCCCGACGCCGGTGAGCTGGGCACCTGCCAGCACGCGGGCCTTCATGCCGGCACCGGCAGGTCGCTCGGCGCCTTGAGGGCGGTCAGCGCGATGCCGGGAAGCGCGCGCTTCGCGAGGGCCGCCAGCGTGCCGCCCGGCGCCAGCTCGACGATCGCAGCGGGATCGAGCCCTGCCAGCGTGGCCAGGCAGAGGTCGAACCGGACCGGACCGGTCAGCTGACCGACGAGCCGGTCCAGCAGCTCGCGGCCGCTGGTCACCACGGCGCCGTCGGCGTTCGCCACGACGGTGCACCGCGGGTCGGCGGGGCTCAGCGCGGCGACCAGCTGACGAAGACGCGGTACGGCGGGAGCCATCGCGCTGGTGTGGAAGGCGCCGGCGGTCTCCAGCCGCCGTACCCGGGCTCCGCCCGGCTGCTGGGCGGCGAGCTCGTCGAGGGCGGCGACGGGGCCGCCGTAGACGGTCTGGCCCGTCACGTTGACGGTGGCGGCCTCGAGGCCGAGCGCGGCAGCTGCTGCCGCGACGACCTCGGCGTCACCGCCCAGGGTGGCGACCATGCCGGTGTCCATGATCGCGGCGGCGGCGGCCATGGCGCGACCGCGCTCGGCGGCGAGGACGACGGCTTCGGTCGGGCTGATGACGCCGGCGACGGCCAGCGCCGCGAGCTCTCCGACGCTGTGGCCGCAGACGGCGTTCGGCGTCGCGCCGAGGGCCCGCCAGGACAGCAGCGCGACGGCGGTCAACAGCGGCTGGGCGATCGCGGTGTCGCGGATCTCGTCGGCGTCGGCCGAGGTCCCGAGGGCGAGCAGGTTGAGATCGGCGGCCTCCGACCAGGTGGCCAGGTCCGCGGCGGCACCGGGGACGTCCAGCCAGGGCAGCAGCATGCCGGGCGACTGAGAGCCCTGACCGGGGGCGAGGAGGACGAGCACGCATCAAGGTTCGTCGTTCCGGGGGCCCGCAGCCGCAGCGAACCCGGACCGAAAGCTCAGCCGTACTTTGTAGGAAACCTACAATTCTTGTGTCCGTCCTATGACGAACGCAACACGAACGGTCTGTGCGTCTCGTGGAGATGTCAGATCGAGCCCGACCAGGTCCAGCACCTTGCGCAGCCGGTACCGCACGGTGTTCGCGTGGACGTAGAGCTCGCGAGCTGTCGCTTCGAGGCTGCCGCCGGTCTCCAGGAAGGCCGCGCAGGTCTCCAGCAGATCGCCGCCCGAAGCCGCCAGCGGACCGTGGACCTCCTCCAACAGCCGGCTGCGCGCGGACTCGTCGCCGAGCACGGCCCCCTCGGCGAGCAGCTCACTGGCATGCACCGGCCGCGGCGCGGACGGCCACGCAGCGACGGCGGCCAGGCCCGCGAGCGCCTCGCGCACCGAGAGGGCGGCTGACGCCAGGTCCTCGACCACCGGGCCGACGACCACCGGCCCGGGTGGCAGCCCGGCTGTGATCTGCTTCACGGCGCTCTCCGGCTTGCCCTTGCCGCCGATGACCGCGAGCAGCGCCGCGCCGGTCTCGCCGGTCAGCACGAACAGCCCGCTGTGCCGGCCGTGTCCGCGGAGGTCCTCCAGCCTCGACTCGACGGGACCCGCGGGCATCGGCGCGGCCAGGGCCGTGGTCCAGGCCGGCCTCCCCCAGCCGAGCGAGCCGGCGCGTGACAGGGTGAGGTCACCGACCTGGCCTCGCACGAGGGCCTCCATCACGCCGGCCTCGAGCCGCGCGTCCCAGGCTCCGCGGGCCTCGGCCGCCGCTGCGTAGACCTCCGCGGCAGCGAAGGCGATCTCGCGGCTGTACAGCAGGACCGCCTCGCGAAGCTCCTGCTCGTGGCCCGGCTCCGCGAGGTCCGGCACGTGCTCGTCCAGCACCGCGACGACGACCCGGATCAGCTGCACGGTCTGCTTCAGGTTGACCGCTCGGGCCAGCTCGCGCGGCGCGGCGCCGAAGATCTCCGGAGTGGGCGAAGGAGCGGCCGACATGTCGCGCAGCCAGGTGGTGAAGGCGCTGATCCCGGTCTGCACGACGAGCCCGACGTCGGCGCGCTGGGCCGGTGCCAAGGAGGTGAACCAGGGCAGCGCTTCCATCCGCTGGACGGCCTCGGTCGACAGCCGCGACTGCGCGCGCCGGACCCGCTGCCAGGTGGTCGCCACGGCGGGAAGGCTACGTGCTGCACGACGAAGGGCCCCGGCGGACTGCCGGGACCCTTCGCTGCGGGGGGCGCCTACTGCTTGATGGCGGAGACGTCGAACTCGAGCGTGATCTTGTCGGAGATCATCACGCCGCCGGTCTCGAGAACGGCGTTGTACTCGATGCCCCAGTCCTTGCGGTTGAGGACGCCCTTGCCCTCGAAGCCCGCGCGGGTGTTGCCGAACGGGTCCTTGGCCGCGCCGGTGAACTCCCAGGTGAGCGTGACAGGCTTCGTGATGCCCTTCAGCGTCAGGTCACCGGTCATCTCGTAGGTCTCGTCGTCCACCTTCTTGATGGCGGTGCTGACGAAGTGGCCGGTCGGGTACGTCGGGGCGTCGAAGAAGTCGTTCGTGCGCAGGTGCTCGTCGCGCTGCTTCTGGCCAGTGCTGACGGAGGCGATCTGGAACGTCACCTCGGCCGTGCTCTTCGTCGGGTCCTCGAAGTCCAGGTGCGCCGTGGCCTCGAACTCCTCGAAGCCGCCGCGGACCTTGGTCACCATCGCGTGCCGGGCCACGAAGCCCAGCCGGGTGTGGGTCGGGTCGAGCACGAAGTCACCGGTCAGGTCGGCGGTCGAGAGGGCGGTGTCGGCTGGTGCGGTCATGGGGGGTCTCCTCGGGTTGCGGTTGCTTTGTTGCTCGTACAACCGACCGTATCCCCATTTTATTGCATGTTCAAGTGTTGCAGCCGCAAATTTCAGGTCAGAACCGCCTGGGTCTGCGTCGTGCTGCTGACGAGCCGGCCCGCACCGTCGCGCACCTCGGTGACGACGACGACGGTGCTGCGCCCCACGTGCAGCGGCCGGGCCACTGCTTCGACGTAGCCCTCGCGCACGCCGCGCAGCAGGTTGGTCGAGGAGGACAGCGTCGACGTACCCGCGCCTTCCGGGAGGTTGAGGAAGGCGCAGACCGCGCCCACGCTGTCGGCCAGCGTCATCAGCGCGCCGCCGTGCAGCGCGCCCCCGAGCGTCGTGCGCTCGGGGGCCCACGGCAGCCGGCCTCGGCACTCGGTCGGCTCGGCGGCGGTCAGCTCGACCCCGGTGGCCAGGGCGAAGGGCATGGTGGCCAGCAGCTCCTCGAGGTTCACGCGAACGCCTTCTCGAGAGCGACCAGTGCGTCGTCGAGACCGACGAGCATGGACTGCAGGCGCGGCAGCGTACGGCGGCAGCCGGTCAGCCCGAACTGCAGCGCGGTGTCGTAGCTGGTGCACGTGATGTTCAGCGCCTGGCCGGTCGTAGGGATGGACAGCGGGTACATGCCGTCGAGCTTGGCGCCGTTCCAGAACAGCGGGTGCTTAGGTCCGGGGACGTTGCTGATGATGAGGTTGAACGGGGGCCGCACCACGGGTGGCATGCCGAAGAAGGTGTTCAGCACCAGCGGCGACATGATGCCTGCCGACAGCGCCGTGACCTGCAGCTGCGACAGGCCCCGCAGTGAGGACTTGGCGTGACGGGTGGAGTCGCGCACGTGCAGCAGCCGCTCCTCCGCATCGGTGAGGTGAGTGCCGAGCGAGCAGAGGATGGCGCCGACCGCGTTGCCCTCCGCGCTGTCGTCGGTGCGCAACGAGACCGGCGTCATCGCGATCAGTGACTCCTCCGGCAGGGCGTCGAGGCCGGTCAGGTAGTCGCGCAGCGCCCCGGCTGACATGGCCAGGACGACGTCGTTGATGGTCGCCTCGGCCTGCTTGGCCACCGTGCGGATCCGGTCGAGCTCCCAGGCGTCGCCGGCGAAGCGGCGGCTGCCGCTGATCGGGACGTTGAGGATGCTGCGCGGCGCCTGGCCCGGCAGGACGGCCCCTTCATGACGCAGGCCGTGCTCGACCAGCGACACCACCTTCGGGCCGAGCGTCACCGCGTCGACGGCGGCGTGCAGGCCGCCGGAGAGCAGGCTGCCGAGGTCCAGTCCTCCGGCCCGGCCACCTCGGGGCCGGGTGGCGAACGGCATGGGGATGCCGCGGGCGTCGGGATCGGGCGACAGGCTGCGCTCGAGCAGCCGCAGGCCGGAGACGCCGTCGAGGAGGGCGTGATGGATCTTCGTGTAGACGGCGAACCGGCCGTCCTCGAGACCCTCGATCAGGTGCATCTCCCAGAGCGGCCGCTGGCGGTCGAGCAGCGTCGAGTGCAGCCGGCTGCACAGCGCGAGCAGCTCGCGCATCCGGCCGGGCCGGGGAAGTGACGAGTGCCGGACGTGGTGCTCGAGATCGATCCCCTCGTCGTCCTGCCACGCCCACTGGCCCAGCGTCCCGAAGCCGCGGGTGAGCCGTCGCTGGAACAGCGGTGCCACGTCCGTCGTCGTGACCGCCGCGGCGTAGATCCCTGCGAGGTCGTGCACGTCGGACCCCGGCGGCGGGCTGAACAGCTGCAGGCTGCCGACGTGCATCGGCTGGTCACGGGTCTCGGGCAGCAGGAATGCCGCGTCGGCCGGCGGGACCAGCGAGGGCAGCAGCGACATCCGAGCTCCTTAGGCGAGGCCCACCGTCTGTCCCTGCGCGAGGGGGCGCAGCAGCAGGACGGCGACGTCGGGCGTTTCGCCCATCTTGCCCGCAATCACCGCCCGGAGCGCGGCGTCGCCGGCCGGACCGCCCGGCGGCGGGTCGGCGCACGGGTGGTGGGTGCACGGCGGTCGGCCGGTCATGGGGTCGACCTGCTGACCGTCGTAGTACCCGTCGTACGGGTTGTAGTAGTCCGTTGCCGGGATCACGGGGTGCGCCGGGTCGAGGCCGTAGCAGAGCTTGCCTCCGGTGTCGCCGTAGAACGGCTCCATGCCGGTCGTGTACCCGCCGTTGTCGCGGGTGGCCTCGACCGTGATGTGCAGCCCTGCCTGCCGCCCACCGAAGCTGGCCTCGATCGGAGCCTCCAAGGCGCTGAGCGCGGCGGACATGCAGGGGAACTCACCGGCGTACCGGGCGTAGACCGCGAGGACCGGCTTGCTGTGCGCGGCGAGCGTGATCAGGGTGCGCTCGTTGTCCGCGACGACGGCCCGCGCGGTCGCCGCAAACCCGTGGGTGGAGGTGAGGAAGGCGTCGAGCGCGGCCCGCTCCTGGACCAGGCTGCGGCTCGACGCCGAGAGGTTGTCGAGCACGGCGAGCAGGTCCGGCGCCGCGTCCGCCGTGCTGCTCGCCACGGCTGCGAGCCCCGCAAGGTCCTGCTTGAGCGTGGGCAGGCTCGGGTTCAGGCTCTTCAGGTAGGTCGCGGCACGCTCCAGGTTGCCGCCGAGCTGGTCGCCGCGACCGCGCAGAGCGGACGACAGCGCGTTGAGCGCGGTCGCGAGGTCCTGGGGCTTGAGGGCCTGGAGCAGCGGGAGCAGGTCGTCGACGGCGGTCTCGGTCTCGCGGGCGATCGCGCTGCGGTCCTGTTCGATGACAGAGCCTGCGTGCAGGTACGGACCGGTCCGCGACGGCGTGCCGAGGGCGACGTACTTCTCGCCGAACAGCGTCTTCGGCAGGAACTGGGCGGTGACATCGGCGGGGATCCGCTTGGCCTGATCCGGGTCGAGCGCCAGGTCGAGGGTGGCGCCGGTCCCGTCGCTCCGGACGCTGCGCACCTCGCCCACCAGCAGGCCGCGCAGCTTCACGTCGGCGTGCGCCGAGAGCTGGTTGCCGACCCTGTTCGTCTTGAGGGTCACATGCGTGACGGGCGTGAAGGCCTTGTCGTAGAGCAGCACCGTCAGCCAGACCAGCAGGCCCAGCACCACGAGGAAGCCGACTCCGCCCAGCCGCTGGCCGGCAAGGGCCCGTCCGGTACGACGGGGCGCGCTCATCCGGCCTGGCGCTCGCGGACCAGCTGCTCGGCCCGCTCCAGGTCCTTCTTCGGCAGCGCTGCGATGAGGGAGGGCAGGGCACCGCGCAGGAACGGTGCGAGCCGCACCCAGCGCTGCGCGTAGACGTGGGCCTTGCGTCCCTCGATGCCGGCGACCAAGCGGGCCACGGCCGGCTCCACCGGGTAGGTGCTGCCGAACGGCGCGGGCAACGATGACCGGAGGGTTGCCAGGGCCGGGTCCTCGTCGGCCTCGCGCACCATGGCGGTGTCCGTGAACGCGAGGTAGCCGACCCCTACCTTCACCTTGTGGTGCCGCAGCTCCGCACGCAGGCAGTGGGCGAAGGCCTCGATGCCGGCCTTGCTGGCGCAGTAGCCGCTCATGAAGGGGGCCGGCGCGAACGCCGCGAGCGAGGCGATCTGCAGGTAGTAGCCACGGCTCGCGAGCAGCGCGGGCAGAAACGCGCGGGCGGTGCGGGTGCTGCCGAGCAGGTTGACGTCGAGCACCCGCTCGAACTCGTCGACGTCCTCGAGGACGAACGGGCCGCCCTTGCCGATGCCGGCGTTGGAGACGAGCACGTCCACTCGCCCGAAGTGCTCCTCGACCTCCTTCGCGACCCGGTTCAGCCCGACGGCGTCGGTGACGTCGACCGTCCAGGCGCGGGCGTCCGGCAGGTCGGCGGCGACCTTCTCCACCAGCGCCGCATCTCGGTCGAGCAGAGCCAGCCGCGCGCCCTTGTCGGCGAGCCGTCGGGCCATCCCCTCGCCGAGACCGCGTCCTGCACCGGTGATGACGACGACCTGCTGCTTCATGGCTGCTCCTTGTTCATGAGTCTGTCGAAACCGGTCCAGAGGACGTCCATGAGCAGTGCGGCTGCCTCGTCCGGACTGGTGCGCGGATCGTCGAGGCGCACTGTCGCGAGCCGTTCTGCGGCGCCACTGACGACGTGCGCGTAGGTCAGCGCGCGCACCGGGTCGGGGAGGGGCAGCTGGGCGCCGATCAGGCCGGCGATGATGTCGACCTGCACCTGGCGGATCCGGTCCACCGTCTCGGCGGCCGGAGTGCCCGGCGCGACCTCCCGTACCAGCAGTGTCCACGCGCCCGCGTGGTCGTCGACGTAGCGGAAGTACGCCGTCAGCCCCTGGCGAAGCGCGGTCTCCGGGTCCAGGCCGCCGATCAAGCCGGTCGTGGCGTCGAGCATCCTGGCCCCGGCCCGCTCGATGACGGCCGCCAGCAGCCCGTCCTTGCTGCCGAAGTGGTCGTAGAGCACGGGCTTCGTCACGCCGGCCGCCTGGGCCACGTCGTCCATCGAGGCGGGTCCGTAGCCGAGCCCGGTGAACACCTGCTCCGCGGTCTCGAGCAGCTGGTCGCGACGGTCCGCGCGCGCCATCCGGGTCCTCATGCGCATG
>JBHEMB010000404.1:0-9680 GCA_046262855.1 Mycobacteriales bacterium
GCCGAACACCGAGCCGTTGGCCGTTTGGATCACCGTGCCGATGCTGATCGCGAAGACCAGCAGCGGGAACGCCAACAGGATGTCCATCAGCCGGCTGAGCACCCCGTCCACCCAGCCGCCGAAGTACCCGGCGGTGAGGCCCAGGACCGTGCCGAGAGACACCGACAGCACGGTTGCGAGGAAGGCCGTCAGCAGGGAAACGCGCGCGCCGTAGACGATGCGGCTGAAGACGTCGCGCCCGTTGACCGGTTCGACGCCGAGCAGGAAGTCGCTAGTGATGCCGCCGTGCGGGTTCTTCGGCGTGAGGAGCGTGGGGTCGAGCAACTCGTCGTGGAACTCGTTCGGTGGGTGGCCAAGAACCTTCACGATGAACGGCGCGAAGATCGCCGTGAGGATGAGCAGGACGATGACGACGCCGCCCCCGAGGGCGACCTTGTCGCGCTTGAGTCGCATCCACGCGATCTCCCGGAGGGAGCGGCCTTCGACGGCCTTCGCAGACGAAGCGCTGACAACTGCGTCGGGATCGGCCTGGAGGGCCGACGGTTGGACGTCGAGCGGGGCTGTCACGCGGTCGAGTCTCCGTCCCTCATGGGCTGGGCCTGTCACCCGTCCTTTGTGGGGGCGGGCGGTGGTGCTGGATCAGGGCAGCGGCGGGTAGCCGTCGGCGGCAATCTAGGACCACAAAAGTGCTGGACAAAAGCAGGGACGCCGTGTTGTCGCGACATCGTGACCAAGTGGTGACCTTCGGCACAGGCCTTATCACACGGCGACAGATCCCCCCTGCGGCGCCCAGCGGGACCGGAGGGTCTACAGCGCCTCGAGCATGGGGAACCGCACGATCTTCGCGAACTCGGCCGCCTCCAAGGAGGCTCCGCCCACCAGCGCGCCGTCCACGTCGGGCTGCGCCATGATCGCGGACACGTTCGACGCCTTCACGGATCCGCCGTACAGCACGCGGATGCCGTCGGCGACGTCTCGCCCGGCGATCTCGGCCAGCTGGCCGCGCACCGCGGCGCACACCTCCTGCGCGTCCTCGGGCGTGGCGACCTCGCCGGTGCCGATCGCCCAGATCGGCTCGTAGGCGACCACGAGCGTCTTCAGCACCGCCTCCGGCACGTCCACCAGAGCGGCGCCCAGCTGGTCGACGCAGTGGCTGACGTGGCCGCCGCGCTGCCTGATGTCCAGGCCCTCCCCGACGCACAGGATCGGCACCAGGCCGTGCCGGCCCGCGGCCAGGACCTTGGCCCGCACCAGCTCATCGGACTCGGCGTGGTCGGTACGTCTCTCGGAGTGACCGATGACGACGTACTGGCAGCCCAGCTTCGCCAGCATGGCGCCGCTCACGTCGCCGGTGTGCGCGCCGGCGTCGAAGGGCGAGAGGTCCTGCGCGCCGTAGCCGATCCGGAGCTTGTCGCCGTCCACCAGGGTCTGGACGCTGCGCAGGTCGACGAACGGCGGCAGCACGACGCACTCGACCGCGTCGAAGTCCTTGTCGGACAGGCTGAACGCGAGCTTCTGGACGAGGGCGATGGCCTCGAGGTGGTTGAGGTTCATCTTCCAGTTGCCCGCCATCAGCGGCTGGCGTGCCATCAGTCCTCCAGGACGGCGAGGCCGGGGAGGACCTTGCCCTCGAGATGCTCGAGCGAGGCGCCGCCTCCGGTGCTGATGTGCGTGAAGCGCGACTCGTCGATGCCCAGGGCGCGCACGGCGGCAGCGCTGTCACCGCCGCCGACGACCGTCAGCCCCGTGAGCGATGCCACCGCCTCTGCGACGCCGCGGGTGCCCTCGGCGAACGGCGCCAGCTCGAAGACGCCCATCGGGCCGTTCCAGAAGACCGTCTTGGCGCCGGCGAGGGTGCCGGCGAACCGCGCGACCGACTCGGGCCCGATGTCCAGCCCCATCCGGTCGGCCGGGATGGCGTCTGCGGCGACCACCGCATGGTCGGCGTCCGCGCTGAACCCGGTCGCGGCCACGACGTCGACGGGCAGCACGATCTTGCCGCTCTCGAGCAGCGACCGGCACTGCTCGAGCATGTCCTCCTCGTGCAGCGAGCCGCCGATCCCATGGCCCTGGGCCTTGAGGAATGTGAAGCACATCCCGCCGCCGACGAGCAGCGCATCCACCTTGGGCAGCAGCGCATCGATGACCTTGATCTTGTCGCTCACCTTGGAGCCACCCAGGACGACGACGTAAGGCCGGTCGGGGTCCTTCTCCAACCGCTCGAGCACCTCGACCTCGGCCGCGACGAGCGGCCCGGCGGCGTGCGGGAGCCGGCGCGCCACGTCGTACACGCTCGCGTGTTTGCGGTGCACGGCGCCGAAGGCGTCATCGATGTAGACGTCGGCGAACGCGGCCAGCTGATCCGCGAACGCGGCGCGCTCGGAGTCGTCCTTCGACGTCTCAGCGGCCTGGAAGCGGACGTTCTCGAGCAGCACGACGCCGCCTTCGCGCAGCTCGGCGACCGACGACGTCGCGTCCGGACCGACGACGTCGCGGGCGAGTCGCACCGGCCGGCCGAGCAGCTCTTCCAGCCGCTTGCCGACCGGAGCCAGGCTGTACGCCGGGTCGGGTGCCCCCTTCGGCCGGCCCAAGTGCGCCGCGACGACCACCTTGGCGCCCTGCTCGACGAGCGAGCGGATCAGGGGCAGCGACGACCGGATGCGGCCGTCGTCGGTGATCGCTCCGTTCTCGAGCGGGACGTTGAGGTCGCAGCGGACGAGGACCCGCTTTCCCTTGACCTGCAGGTCTTCTGCGAGTCTCAAAGAGACGTGCCCACGAGCGTGACGAGGTCCGCCAGCCGGTTGGAGTAGCCCCACTCGTTGTCGTACCAGCCGATCACCTTGACCTGGTTTCCGATGGTCTTGGTGAGCGGCGCGTCGAAGATGCACGAGGCCGGGTCGGTGACGATGTCGCTGGACACGATCGGGTCGGTGCTGTAGCGCAGGAAGCCCTTCATCGAGCCCTCCGCCGCAGCCTTGACCGCGGCGTTCACCTCGTCGGCGGTGGCCTCGCGGCTGAGCTCGACGGTGAGGTCGGTGGCCGAGCCGGTGGGGATCGGGACGCGGACGGCGAACCCGTCGAGCTTGCCCTTGAGCTCTGGCAGCACGAGGCCGATCGCCTTGGCGGCGCCGGTCGACGTGGGTACCAGGTTGATCGCGGCCGCACGCGCCCGGCGCAGGTCGTTGTGGGGGGCGTCCTGCAGGTTCTGGTCCTGCGTGTAGGCGTGGATGGTCGTCATGAGGCCCTTGACGATGCCGAACTCGTCGTTGATGGCCTTGGCCATCGGGCCGAGGCAGTTGGTCGTGCAGGAGGCGTTCGAGATGACGCTGTGGGCCTGGGGGTCATAGCTCTCGTGGTTGACGCCCATCACGATCGTGACGTCCTCGTTGGACGCGGGCGCGGAGATGATGACCTTCTTGGCACCGCCGGCGAGGTGCGCCTTCGCCTTCGTCGCGTCGGTGAAGAAGCCGGTCGACTCGATGACGACGTCGGCGCCGACGTCGCCCCACTTCAGGCTCGAGGGCTCCCGCTCGGCGAAGATCTTGATGGTCTTGTCACCGACCTGGATCCCGCCGTCCACGACCGAGACCTCCGCCGGGTACCGGCCCAGGATCGAGTCGTACTTGAGCAGGTGCGCCATCGTCGCGAGGTCACCGAGGTCGTTCGCCGCGACGACGTCGATGTCGGCGCCGGAGGCCTGCACGGCGCGGAAGAAGTTGCGGCCGATGCGGCCGAAGCCGTTGATGCCTACGCGGACGGTCACGGGAGCTCCTCAGGTGCAGGTGTCTGACGATCAGGTGTGAGGCTACCGAGCGCGGCCCGGGCGGCTGACGCGAGGGCTACAGCTCGACGGCGAGCTCGCGCCGGGCCGACTCGCGCAGTGCGCTGAGGGCGCGTTCCACCGCCTGCAGGTCGCCAAGATCTGCAGGTGCGGGGGTAGGCGCGGGATCGGTCTGCACGGCGTCCCGAAGCCAGGCCGCGGTCGCGAGCAGCCCCCGGGGCGTCCCGGCCGGCACGGTCCCGGGCAGCCGCTCCCAG
Organism: Mycobacteriales bacterium; assembly: GCA_046262855.1. Taxonomy (GTDB): domain Bacteria; phylum Actinomycetota; class Actinomycetes; order Mycobacteriales; family SCTD01; genus RYN-111. The sequence continues at coordinate 4,039 of JBHEMB010000404.1, forward strand.
CGCAGCGCCACCTCCGCCCCGCCGATCCACCTGGCGCCCAGCGGGCCGGCCTCCCAACGGGCGGTCGGGAACGACAGCCGGACGACCGGCGGTCCGTCCTCGTGGCTGACCAGGCTGCTCGCGCCGCTCTCGTGCAGCAGGGTCCAGGCGACGGGCACGCCCGGGGCGAGCTCGTCGGCGGGCAGCCGCGCGGGACGGGCCGCCACCCCGACGACGTCACCGCACCACTGCCGGGTCAGGTCGACGAGCTCCGCCGCTGCGGCGCGGCCTCGCGGCCAGCCCCTGACGGTGCACTGGAGCGGCGCGCCGTCGACGAGTGCCAGCGCCGCTGCCGTCGTACCCGCCCAGGGCTCCCAGCGCTGCACGAGGCCGACGGCGACCACCGCCTCCGGGGCGGTCTCGCGAGCGAACCGCAGCAGCTCGGCATCGAGCGGCGCCGGTGTCGGCAGCAGCACCGCGAGGCCGGCCGCGAGCAGGTCGGGCAGGTGACCCGCGAGCTGGGGGTCGTCCCCGTCGAGCACCACCGCGTCCAGCCCGTCGGCCAGCAGCTCGTCCATGGAGGCGTACGACGGGACGTCGCCGGGATCGTCGTACGGCAGCACCTGGAGGGCGCCGCAGACCCGCCACCCGGCGGCCCGGAGCACCTGGCCGTCGAGGGCGTCGCCGATGAGCGCGGCCCGGCGCTCGAGAGCGGACGCTGCGTCAGGGGGCAAGCATCTCGGCCGTGACCGCGGCCTCGGTGTCCGGGATGCCGAGGTCACCGGCGTGCTTGTCGGCCATGGCGAGCAGCCGGCGGATCCGACCGGCGACCGCGTCCTTCGTCATGGGTGGGTCTGCGAGCGCCCCGAGCTCCTCGAGGGAGGCGTTGGAGTGCTCGAGGCGGAGCCGCCCCGCCGAGAGCAGGTGCTCGGGCGCGTCCTCGCCGAGGATCTCGAGAGCGCGGGCGACCCGGGCGCCTGCAGCGACCGCGGCGCGGGCAGAGCGACGGAGGTTGGCATCGTCGAAGTTCGCGAGCCGGTTGGCGGTCGCGCGCACCTCCCTGCGCAGCCGGCGGTCCTCCCAGGCGATGAGCGCCTCGTGCGCCCCGAGCCGGGTCAGCAGGACCGCGATGGCGTCGCCGTCCCGCACCACGACGCGGTCGACGCCCCGGACCTCGCGGGCCTTGGCCTGCACCCCGAGGCGGCGTGCCGAGCCGACCAGGGCGAGCGCGGCTTCCGGCCCGGGGCAGGAGATCTCGAGCGAGCTCGACCGCCCGGGCTCCGTCAGCGAGCCGTGCGCCAGGAACGCGCCCCGCCAGGCGGCAGCGGCGTCGCACAGGCCGCCGCTGACGACAGCGGGCGGCAGTCCCCGGACCGGACGGCCGTGAGTGTCGACGAGTCCGACCTGCCGGGCCAGGCCGTCGCCGTCCTTCGAGACCCGCACGATCCAGCGGTTGCCCTTGCGGAGCCCGCCCGGAGCCACGACGTGCACGTCGCTGGCGTGGCCGTAGACCTCGGCGATCTCCTTGCGCAGCCGTCGCGCCGTGCTGCCTGCGTCGAGGTCCGCCTCGATGACGATCTTGCCGGAGACGATGTGCAGCCCCCCGGCGAACCGCAGCAGCGCGGCCATCTCGGACTTCCGGCAGCAGGGCTTGGTGATCGAAAGGCGGGAGAGCTCGTCCTTCACGGCAGCTGTCATCGCCATCTACGCGTCGCCTCTCACTGTGTCGGCCTCGATGCGCTGTCGCGCATGATCTCCTGGTACACCGCAGCCAGCAGGCGCGGGTCGTGCCGTGGGGTGCCGTCTTCGAGGGAAACAGGGGCCAGGACCAGCCGGCCCCCCGCCGACTCCACGGCCACCATCAGACCATGCCTGTCCAGCACCCTCGACTCGTCGGCCACCACGACGTCCACCGCGAGCTCCGGCGCGTGCGCCGCGAGCACCTCCAGGTGGGTCTCCGGCGAGTAGCCGGCGGTCTCCCCCGGCTGAGGTGCGAGGTTCAGCGCGACGACCCGGGTCGCAGACGTCTTGGCCAGGGCGTCGCGCAGGTCCGGCACGAGCAGGTGCGTGATGACGCTGGTGAACCACGAGCCCGGACCGAGCACCACGAAGTCGGCATCGAGCACCGCCTGGACCGCCTCTGCGCACGCCGGTGGGTCCTCGGGCAGCAGGTGCAGGGCGCAGACATCGCCGGTCGTCGTCGCGACCGCGACCTGCCCGACGACCTGGGTGATCGCGCTGCGATCGGTGGGATCGAGGCCGACGACCTCGGCGACGATCTCCAGGGGCGTCTTCGAGGCCGGGAGCACCCGCCCCCTCGCACCGACCAGCCTGCCCACCAGGTCGAGCGCCTCGACCATCCCGGAGGACGTCGCGGCCAGCCCGGCGAGGATCAGGTTGCCGACAGCATGGCCCGCGAGCGGTCCGTCACCAGGGAAGCGGTGCTGGAGCAGCCGGCCCCAGGTCTGCGACCAGTCGTCATCACCGGCCAGCGCCGCGAGCGCCATCCGCAGGTCGCCCGGCGGCAGGATGTCGAGCTCGTCGCGCAGCCGACCGCTCGAGCCGCCGTCATCGGCGACCGTGACGACGGCGGTGAGGTCGTCCGTGACCTGCTTCAACGCTTCCAGGGACGCGGCCAGGCCGTGCCCGCCGCCCAGCGCGACGACTCTGGGCCCCCTCACTGCGTCAACCGCGCTTCGCCCGCTCACTCTCGCCCCAGGTCTCGGTGCTGGACGACGACCTCGAGGCCGTCGGCAGCGAGGCGGCGACCGAGCTCTTCCGCGATCGCGACGCTGCGGTGCTTGCCACCGGTGCAGCCGACCGCAAGCAGCGCGTAGCGCTTCCCCTCGCGCAGGTAACCCCGCGACAGCAGCTGCACGAGCTCTTCGTACCGGTCGACGAACTCGCCCGCACCCTCGCGCGACAGGACGTAGTCGCGGACGGCGCTGTCCTGCCCCGTCTGTGGCCGCAGCTCCTGCACCCAGTGCGGGTTGGGCAGGAACCGGCAGTCCACCACCAGGTCCGCGTCGACGGGCAGTCCGTACTTGTAGCCGAAGGACATCAGCGTCAGCTGCAGCGGCGCCGAGGCGGCCCGGACGTCGAAGGCGGCACCGACCCGATCGCGCAGCTCGTAGACGTTGAGGAGGCTGGTGTCGAGGACGAGGTCCGCGGCGGCCCGGGTCTCCCGGAGCAGGACGCGCTCGCGGGCGATGCCTGCGACCAGGCCACCGTCCCCCTGCAGCGGGTGCGGGCGGCGCACCGAGTCGAAGCGGCGGACCAGCGCCTCGTCGTTGGCCTCGAGGAAGAGCACCCGGGCCCGGGTGCCCCTCGCGGCGAGCTGCGCGAGGGCAGTCTCCAGGTCGCCGACGAACGGCCGGGAGCGGGTGTCGGTCACCACCGCGATCTTCTCGACGGCCCCCTCCGAGCCGACGGCGAGCTCGACCATCGTGGCCAGCAGCGAGGGCGGCAAGTTGTCCACGACGAACCAGCCGAGGTCCTCGAGGTGGTGCGCGGCCGTCGACCGGCCGGCCCCCGAGAGTCCCGTGACGACGACGAGCTCGAGTGTCACGTCGAGATCACCTCGCCGGTCACCGGGTCGAAAGCAGGGGCGGCAGGGGCCTCCGCGGCCAGCGCCCGGACCACGGCCTCGGCTGTCGTGCGACCCACCCCCTGCACCTCCATGACCTCCTCGACGGTGGCGGCGCGCAACCGCTTCAACGACCCGAAGTGTCGCAGCAGTGCCTTGCGGCGGGCCTCCCCCAGCCCGGCGATCCCGTCCAGGGCGCTCACGGTCATGGCCTTCGACCGCTTCTGCCGGTGGAAGGCGATCGCGAAGCGATGCGCCTCGTCCCGGACCCGCTGCAACAGGTACAGCCCCTCGCTGGTCCTGGGCATGATCACCGGGTCCTCCTGGCCGGGCAGCCAGACCTCCTCCAGCCGCTTGGCGAGGCCGCACAGCGCGACGTCGTTGATCCCGAGCTCGTCCATCGCGCGCTGCGCTGCGGCGACCTGAGGCGGGCCGCCGTCGACCACCACGAGGTTGGGCGGATAGGCGAACTTCTTGGGCCGTCCCGTCTCGTCGTCGACCTCGGGGATGCTCTGCTCGAGGTAGCGGGCGAACCGGCGGCTGATGACCTCGTGCATCGACGCGACGTCGTCCTGGCCCTCGACGTGCTTCACCGAGAACCGGCGGTACTCAGACTTGCGAGCCAGGCCGTCCTCGAACACGACCATGCTGGCGACCACGGACGTGCCTTGCAGGTTCGAGATGTCGAAGCACTCGATGCGCAGCGGGGCCTCGTCGAGCTCGAGCGCCTCCTGGATCTCGGCGAGCGCCTTCGACCTCGCGGTCAGGTCGCTGGCGCGCTTCGTCTTGTGCAGCGCGAAGGCCTGCTTCGCGTTGCGCTCGACGGTCTCCATGAGCGCCTTCTTGTCCCCTCGCTGAGGAACCCGGACCCTGACGTTCGTGCCGCGGAGCTGCTTGAGCCAGCGCTCGATCGCTTGCGCATCAGGGGGAAGCGCCGGCACGAGCACCTCCCTCGGCACGTCCATCTCGAGCGCGTACTCGTCCTCGTCCTCGCCGTAGACCTGGGCGAGGAACTGTCCGACCAGCTCCCCCGTCGTGACCTCCTCCACCTTGTCCACGACATACCCGTGCTGCCCGCGGACCCGGCCGCCGCGGACGTGGAACACCTGCAGCGCCGCCTCGAGCGCATCCTCGGTGATGCCGATGACGTCGGCGTCGGTGCCGTCGGCCAGCACGACGGTCTGCTTCTCCAGCGCCTTCCTCATGGCGCCGATGTCGTCGCGCAGCCGAGCCGCCCGCTCGTAGTCGAGCTGGTCCGAGGCTTCCTTCATCGTCAGCTCGAGCCGCCGCACGAACTTCGTCGAGGAGCCCGACATGAAGTCGCAGAAGTCGTCGACGATCGCGCGGTGCTCGTCCGCCGACACCCGGCCGACACATGGTGCCGAGCACTTGCCGATGTACCCGAGCAGGCAGGGCCTGCCCACCTGGCCGGCGCGCTTGAAGACGCCGGCCGAGCAGGTCCTCGCTGGGAAGACCCGCAGCAGCAGGTCGAGCGTCTCCCGGATCGCCCACGCGTGCGAGTAGGGGCCGAAGTAGCGGACGCCCTTCCGCTTCGGGCCGCGCATCACCTGCAGGCGCGGGAACTCCTCGTACAGCGTCACCGCGAGGCTGGGGTAGCTCTTGTCGTCCCGGTACTTGACGTTGAAGCGCGGGTCGAACTCCTTGATCCAGGAGTACTCGAGCTGCAGCGCCTCCACCTCGTTGGCCACGACGGTCCACTCGACCGAGGCCGCCGTACGCACCATCCGCTGCGTACGCGGATGCAGGTTGACGACATCTTGGAAGTACGACGACAGTCGACTGCGCAGGCTCTTCGCCTTGCCGACGTAAATGACGCGAGCCTGGGCGTCTCGGAACTTGTATACCCCAGGTGCATCAGGAATCGTGCCCGGCGACGGACGATATGTCGACGGATCAGCCACCCGACCAGCCTACGACCGACCACCGACAGTGCCGGACAGCACCGTTACGAACCGCCGCCAACTCGCGGGTGGTAGGGCCAGCACCGGCCCGGCGACGTTCTTGGAATCCCGGACGGCAGCCTCCTCCCCGAAGGCCACCTCCACACAGTCACTGC
>JBHEMB010000405.1:0-10117 GCA_046262855.1 Mycobacteriales bacterium
CATCCGGGTGCTGGCCCGCACCACCGCACTCTGCTCGGAGCTGAGCCTCGACGTCGATCCCGAGAAGCCCTGGTTCTTCAGCATGAACACGGAGGTCCGCTTCCTCGGCGGCCCCAACCCTGACGGCGAGTACCACCTCGCCATGATCGACGGGCGCCATGCCTACCGGATCAGAGGCAACCGGAACACCGTCGCCTACCTCGGGTTCCAGGTGCTCGCCGGCAGCGGGCTCACCCCTCGTCGGCAGGCGGCGTACGTGGGTGACACCCAGCTGGAGCTCGACGCGCAGGGTCGCTTCGACCTCGTGCTCAGCACGACCCGTCCGGCCGTGGGTCAGTGGGTTCCGATTCCCGAGGACGCCAGTGCCATCGTCGTCCGCCAGTACGTCGGGGACCGCGGCGCCGAAGTACCCGCGGAGCTGGAGATCGACGCCGTCGAGGCGCCCGGACCGGTGCGAGTGCCGACGGACGAGGAGATCGGCGCCGCGCTGACCGGCATGGCGTGGACCATCATGAAGCTCGCGACCCTGCACAAGACCATCAAGCCCGAGCTGCTGACCATGCCGAACGTGCTCGTCAGCGCCGAGGCCGCCGCCCTCGGCTCCGCCGACACGACCCCGGACAACCTCTACCTGATCGGAACCTTCCGGCTGGAGCCGGCACAAGCACTGGTCGTCGACTTCGTGCCGCCGCAGTCGCGGTACTGGAGCTGCACGCTCGAGAACATCTGGCACGAGTGCCTCGAGCCGCGCCGGCGCCGCAGCTCGCTCACCAACGTGCACGCGGAGGAGAAGGACGGACGGGTGCGCCTCGTCATCAGCGGCACCGATCCCGGCGTACCCAACTGGCTCGACACCGGCGGACGGCATCGCGGCTTCGTCATCCTCCGCTGGCTTGACGGGGCAGCCGCTCCCGACCTGCGCACCGAGGTCGTCGACCTGTGAGCGCAGCGAACGAACGCCCTTGCGGGGAGGCGGGACCGTGAGCGAGCGGCTCGACCTGGAACGCAACGTGGTCGACGCGATCGCCGCGACCGGCCTGAGCGACTTCGGAGCGGACACCTGGCGAGACGGTGCGGAGCGGCTTGTCGCCGACTTGCAGGGACCGGCGCAGCTGCACGACATCGGGGTCGAGGTCGCGCTCGGGGACCTGCAGGGATACCTGCAGAACCGGCTGCGGATCGTCGACCACCGCAAGCGGCACCCCGAGGTGGAGGTGCCGGTTCAGCGCCCACTCGTGGTGGTGGGTCAGCCGCGCACCGGCACCACGATCCTCTTCGACCTGCTCGCGCAGGACCCGGGCTTCCGGGTGCCGCGCAGCTGGGAGGTCGACAAGCCCTGTCCGCCACCCGAGCTGTCGACGTACCGGACCGATCCGAGGATCGCGGAGGTGCAGTCCCAGTACGACACCGTCGATGCGCTGATCCCCGGGTTCAGCGCCTTCCACGAGGTCGGTGCCGAGCTGGCCCAGGAGTGCGTCCGCATCACGGGCGGCGACTTCCGCTCGATGATCTTCCCGGTGCAGTACGTCGTGCCCGCGTACAACCGCTGGCTGCTGCACGATGCCGACCTCGCACCGGCGTATGCCTGGCACCAGGTGTTCCTGCAGCACCTTGCCAGCCGCGTCCCCGCCGAGCAGTGGCTGCTGAAGTCGCCCGCGCACCTGTGGCACCTGCCCGCGCTGCGCGCGGCCTACCCGGACGCCGTCGTGATCCACACGCACCGGGACCCGCTCAAGGTCATCAGCTCGGTCAGTGCCCTCGCGTGCAGCCTGCGGCGGCTCACGACCGACCAGCCCACGGTGCAGCAAGCGGCGCAGCAGTACGCCGACGACATCCCGCTCGCACTGGACCGGGCCGTGCAGGCCCACCGGCAGGGCGTCTTCCCGAAGGAGCAGGTCGTCGACCTGCACTTCACGCAGTTCATCGCCGACCCGATCGGGCAGATCCGGCGCCTCTACAGCGAGATCGGCCGCGACTTCACCCCCCAGGTGGAGCAGCGGATGCGGGACTTCCTCGCCGACCACCCGGGCGATGGTGGCGGCGGTGGGAAGAGGTACTCCTTCGCGGACACCGGCCTCGTCGAGGGCCAGGTCCGGGAGCGGACGCAGGCCTACGTCGAGGAGTTCGGGGTCGAGCTCGAGCCGCTTCGTTGACGGTGCCGGGTCATGGTTTACCCTCGGCACGCAAGGTCACGAGGAAGCCGGTGGAACTCCGGCACGGTCGCGCCACTGTGAGCCCCCCTGGGGTGAGTCAGACACTCGGACCTGGCACCGCGCACCACGAGTGGGGACGCCAGATCCCCGAGGAGGCAGACCCGATGACCACCCCGAACACCACCGCCCTCAACACCGCCGCACTCAACACCGCCGCAACGGTCGAGACCGACGTGACCGCTGTCGCCAGCGGCATCTCCGGTGCGCTCTGGCTCCTGGGCGCCGCCTTCTTCGGCCTGCTGGCGATCTACTTCATCGGGCTCGACCAGGGCATGACGTCGGTCTTCGGCAACAACCTGGGCATCCACGAGTTCGTGCACGACGGCCGGCACTTCCTCGGCTTCCCCTGCCACTAGCCCGCAGGTGGAACGCAAGCTCGTCCTCAGAGGCCTGGCCTCCGGGGGCTTCGCAGGGCTGCTCAGCTTCGTGTTCGCGCGGATCTTCGCCGAGCCGGTGATCGCTCGCGCCATCAACTACGAGGGCGCCCGGGATGCCGCGCAGGCAGCTCTCGACAAGGCCGCCGGGCTTCCCGTGCCCGCGGCCGCCCCCGAGCTCTTCAGCCGGACCGTGCAGGAGGACGTCGGGATCGCGGTCGCGATGCTGGTGTACGGCGCCGCCCTCGGCGCGCTGCTCGCTGTGGTCTTCACGCTCGTGCAGCGCGGCTCCGGCCGGCAGCTCCGGCCGCGGGTGCTGGCACTGCTGCTGGCAGCGGCCGGCTTCGTCGGTGCCTACCTCGTCCCGTTCCTCAAGTACCCGGCCAACCCACCGGCCATCGGGCACGAGGACACCATCGAGGCCCGCGGCTCGTCGTACCTCGTGATGGTCGTGGTCTCCCTCGTCGCTCTCACGCTCGCTGTCCAGCTCGGCCGGACCCTCGCCCGCAGCCGCGGGTGGTGGCAGGCCTCGTTGCTCGCCGGCCTCGGCTACGTCGTGGTCGTCGGTGTGACGATGGTCCTGCTGCCCGGGGTCGACGAGACTCCGGGCCCGCTGCGCGACAGCGCGGGGCGCATCGTGCTCGGCGGTTTCGACCCGGACGACCTCTACCACTTCAGGCTGTACGCCGTCGGCGGTCAGCTGATCCTCTGGGGTGCCCTCGGGCTGCTCCTGGGCCCGTGGGCCGAGCGGGTGCTCGCCCGGGCGGGGAGGCCCGCTGTCAGCCGGGAGCTCGCGTCGGCACCCGGCTGAGCACGCAGTCGCTGCACAGCCCGCCGCCCGGGACCTCGTAGAACAAGCAGCACGTCGTCCGGCGGCCGCTCACCATCTCGCCGCGCAACGGCGGCAGGGACAGCATCTGCTCGGCCCAGGCCCGTGCCTGCGGGAGCTCGAGCACTCGCGGTGCCGCGTGCAAGGCCGACGCGACGTTGCCCCACATCAGCCGGGGCGACAGCGGGAAGCCTGCGACCACGGGCGCGAGAACCGCGGTCACGCGCTCGAGCAGTTCCTCGGGCGTGACGTCGTGCCAGCCGTCGTACCGGCTCATGCCCAGCTGCACTGCGCCGTCCTCGTCGCGGACCAGGAGCGCGCCGGGGTCGGGCAGCACGCCGTCGCGCACGACGCATCCGAGGGTGGCACCCCAGATCCGGGCGGCCAGGCCGAGGACGTACGTCGACTGACCGACCCGCAGCGGTGCCCCGCCCAGGCGCCCGCTGATGCGCTCGGCGATCCCGTCGAGCCGGTCGAGCCGGACGAACCGGTGGTCGACCTCGAGCGCCACCGGCCAGGTGCTCGGCGCGGCGAGCGCGAGCCAGACCTCGTCCTGCGTCGCGGCTCGCACGGCGGGATCCTAGGTGCCTGAAAGGTTCCTGAGCAGTTGCTGGACATCGGGCACTCCTCGGCGGCGTCGTGCGTGTCCATGACGTGATGCATCTGACGAGCGCTGCGCTGCGCTGGGCGTTGGTGGCGACGGCCGTGGCGGTCCCGTTGGCAGCGCTGTGGTTGTGGCCGAGAGCACGGGGCCCACGTTGGCTGCGCGGCGGCCAGCGGCTCGGGTTGATCGCGGTTGCGCAGGCGCTCGCGGTCTTCCTCACCTTCGTGGCCGTCAACGACTCCTACGGGTTCTACACGAGTTGGGGGGATCTGCTCGGCAAGCCTTCGTCGGCGCCGGCGATCGTGAGCGGCACGACGTCCTCGGGGCCGCTGCGTGGAGCTGACGGGGGGCGGCTGCTGCAGTACCGCGACTTCCGCGGTCCGGCGTCTGGCATCGAGGACCCGGTTTTGGTGCACCTACCGCCGGAGTACGACGAGCCGGCCTACGCCCATCGTGCCTTCCCTGTCGTGGAGTTCCTCGCCGGGTGGCGGGGATACCCGCGGTCCTGGATCAGCCAGATGCTCCTTCTTGACGACCTGGCGCGGCTGGAGAAGCAGCATCAGGTAAGGCCCTTCATCAGCGTCTTCCCGACCGTCAACGTGGCGCTGCCGCGGGACACCGAGTGCACCGACGTCCCTCACTCGACAAAGGCCTTCAGCTGGCTGGCCCGTGATGTGCCGCTGCTGGTCCGCCAGCACTTCAGGGTGCTGTCGAAGGCCGCGAGCTGGGCCGCGGTCGGCTACTCCACCGGTGGCTACTGCGCCGCGAAGCTGGCCTTCCTCGCCCCCCAGCGGTTCCATGTCGCCGCCGCTCTGTCGGCGTACTTCGACGCGCTGAAGGACGACACCACCGGGGACCTCTGGGGCGGCAGCCAGCAGGTTCGGGACCACAACGACCTGCTCTGGCTGTCGCGGCACGGGCTGCACCCGGCCTCCGACGTGCTGGTGTTCACCACCAAGGAGGACTCGTCGTCGTACGGCTCGACCAAGCAGTTCCTGGCCCTCAGCCGGCCTCCGACGCGGACGTTCAGCATCATCGCGGCGCACGGCGGGCACAACCTCAAGGTGCTGCGGGTGTCGCTGCCCGAGGTGCTCGTCTGGGTCTCCGCACACCTCAGCGCACTGGTCGCGCCATGAGGTCACGACGGGTGCCGGCCGCTGCGGCGTGGGCGACGCGGCTGATGGCCCTGGTGTCACTGCTCAGCGCCCTGACGCGAGCGGAGCCGACTCGGCTCCGGCTGCTCACTCGGCTGGTCCCCGGCACGCTGACGCACGTCGCCGCCGCGGCGACCACCCTCGCCGGCGTGCTGCTCCTGCTGCTCGCCCACGGCCTCGTGCGGCGCAAGCGGCGCGCCTTCCTCGCGGTCGTGCTGCTGCTCGCGGCACTGACGGTGCTCCACGTCGTCAAGGGCCTCGACGTCGAGGAGGCCTCGGCCAGCGCGCTGCTGCTCGGTCTGCTGCTGAGGCACCGGTCGGAGTTCCGCGCTCAGAGCGATCCACGCACTCGCTGGGTGGTCGTCCAGGCGACGGTGGCGCTCCTCGTCACGAGTCTGGTGATCGGGTTCCTGCTCGTGCGGTTGCGTCTGCACGGCGCGCCGGCTCTGGACGAGCAGGTCGAGCAGGTGCTGCTGGGACTCCTCGGGATCGGGGGGCCCCTGCACTTCGGCAGCGATGCCGACGCGGACGTGGTGTCGTTCACCCTTGCCGGCCTCGGCCTCGTGACGGCCGTGGTGACGACCTACCTGGCCCTGCGACCGGGCGAGCCGGCCGCCAGGCTGTCCGCCGACGACGAGCGTCGGCTGCGCGAGCTGCTCGACCGGCACGGCGATGCGGACTCCCTGGGGTACTTCAACCTGCGCCGCGACAAGGCGCTGGCGTGGGCGCCGTCAGGCAAGGCTGCCGTCGCCTATCGCGTCGTCAGCGGAGTGGCGCTCGTCAGCGGGAACCCGATCGGAGATCCGGAGAGCTGGCCGCACGCGGTCGACGCACTGCTCGACGTCGCCGACGCCCATGCCTGGGTCCCTGCGGTCATCGGCTGCGGCGAACGAGCCGGTCGCGGCTGGGCGCGACGCGGGCTGGACGTCCTGGAGATCGGTGACGAAGCGGTCGTCGAGGTGGCCGACTTCACGCTCGAGGGCCGGCCGATGCGGACGGTGCGCCAGGCCGTCGGTCGGCTCGAGCGGGCGGGCTACACCTGCCGGATCCGCCGTACGGCGGAGCTGTCGGCGCAGGAGGTGCGCGACGTCCAGGAAGCCGTCGCGGCCTGGCGCTCGTCGCAGACAGAGCGCGGCTTCTCCATGGCGCTGGGTCGCTTCGGAGACAGCACAGACGGTCGCTGCCTGCTGGTAGAGGCACGCCTGCACGGGGAGCTCCGGGCCGTCCTGCACTTCGTGCCGTGGGGTTCGCACGGGCTGTCGCTCGACGTGATGCGGCGGGACCGCTCGGCCGACAACGGGCTCAACGAGTTCCTCATCGTCTCCACCCTGCGGGCGGCACCGGAGCTGGGGGTCACCCGGGTGTCGCTGAACTTCGCCGTGTTCCGGCAGGCCATCGCCTCCGGTGAGCGGCTGGGAGCGGGGCCGCTGATGCGTGCCTGGCGCGGAGCCCTCGTCTTCGCCAGCCGCTGGTTCCAGATCGACTCGCTGTACCGCTTCAACGCCAAGTTCCGGCCGAGCTGGGAGCCGCGCTTCCTGTGCTACCCGGGCCCGGGCGACCTGCCGCGGGTGGCGTTGGCTGCGCTCGAGGCGGAGGCGTTCATCGTGTGGCCCCGCTTGCGCCGGGTGCGCGATTGGGGGACACCCGCGCCGCAGGCCGGCCCGCCCGCCGACCCTAGAGTGACGGGGTGCGCCACATCTACGTCATCGGTATCGGCGCCGGCGACCCCGAGCACCTGACGCTCCAGGCGATCCGTGCGCTCAACGCGTGCGACGTCTTCCTGCACATGGACAAGGGCGCCGAGAAGGACTCCCTGGCCCAGCTGCGTCGGGACATGCTCGCGGAGCACATGACGCACGAGTTCACCTGGGTCGAGGTGCCGGACCCCGAGCGGGACCGCACGGGCCCCGGCTACCGCGAGGCCGTCGCCGACTGGCACGCCGCACGAGCGGCCTTGTACGACGAGACCCTGGCCTCGCACGACGGGGCGCTCGGGATCCTGGTCTGGGGTGACCCGGCGCTCTACGACAGCACCCTGCGCGTGATCGCGCTCATGAGCACGCCGGTCGAGGTGACGGTGATCCCCGGTATCACCGCTCCGCAGACCCTCGCCGCTCAGCACGCCATCACCTGGAACCGGATCGCCGGCCCGGTGCACGTCACCACCGGTCGGCGGCTACGTGAGGAGGGCATGACGGCGGACGACGTCATCGTCATGCTCGACGCCCAGAACAGCTTCCTGACAGTCGATCCCGCCATCGAGATCTTCTGGGGTGCCTATCTCGGGACCCCCGACGAGATCCTGCTGTCGGGCACCATCGGTTCGGTCGGCTCGCAGATCGAGAAGGTCCGTGCGGAGGCCCGCGCCGAGCACGGCTGGATCATGGACACCTACCTGCTGAGACGGCCGTGATCACCGTCGTCGGCATCGGCGCCGACGGGTGGGAGGGGCTGAGTCGCGCTGCGCGGCAGGCGATCTCCTCGGCTCCGGTGGTCCTGGGTGCCCCGCGCCAGCTGGGCCTGGTACCCGTCGAGGGCATCCCGTGGACGACGCTGGCCGACCTCGACGACCTCCTCGACGAGCACCCCTCCTGCGTGCTGCTCGCCTCGGGCGATCCCATGCACTTCGGCATCGGCGCCACCCTTGCTGGCCGGCGTGAGGTGCACGTCATCCCTGCGGTGTCGAGCATCTCCCTGGCATGCGCCCGGCTCGGCTGGGCCGTGCAGGACGTCCGGGTCGTGTCCATGGTCGGACGTCGTCCCGTCATCGGGCCGCTCGTGGACGGGGAGCGACTGCTGGTGCTGAGCGCTGACGCCTCGACGCCCGCGTTGGTAGCGGGTCTCGTCGATGCGCAGGGCTTCTCGGAGTCCTCCGTCACTGTGCTGTCGGATCTCGGCGGCCCGGAGGAGCACGTGGGGGAGCCGCACTCCGACCTCAACATCATCGCCGTCGAGTGCCGTGGGCCCGGGTTGCCGACGGTGGCGGGACTGCCGGACGACGTGTTCGAGAACGACGGCCAGATCACCAAGCGCGAGGTGCGCGCGGTGGTGCTCGCCCTGCTGGCGCCCCAGCCTGGCCTGCTGCTGTGGGACGTCGGCGCAGGCACCGGGTCGGTGGCGATCGAGTGGTCGCGCGCCGGCGGCAGCGCCATCGCGATGGAGCGGGATCCCGACAAGACGTTGCGCATCATGCGCAACGCCAAGGCACTCGGGGTGCTGATCGACATCCGGGTCGGCACGGCCCCGGATGCGCTTGCGCGGCTTCGGACGCCGGATGCGGTGTTCGTCGGCGGCGGGGCCACCGCACCCGGACTGCTCGACGCCTGCTGGGATGCCTTGCGGCCGGGCGGACGACTCGTCGTGAACGCTGTGACCCTCGAGTCGGAGGCGGTTCTCCTTGCATGGCAGGCGAAACACGGCGGGGAGCTGCTGCGGTTGTCGGTGCAGCGCACTGCTCCGGTCGGCTCCTTCACCGGGTGGAAGCCGATGACGACGGTGACGATCTGGGCGGTGACGAAGTGACGGTGTTCTTCGTGGGCGCGGGTCCCGGTGCTGCGGACCTGGTGACGGTTCGCGCGCTGCGGCTGCTGGAGAAGGCATCGGTCGTCGTCTACGCGGGAGCCCTGGTGCCCTCGGAGCTGCTCGCGTCGTGCCCGGCGGCTGCCCGGCTGGTCGACAGCGCCAACCTGGACCTGGACGAGATCCTCGCGGTGCTGCTCGAGGCGCACGCGGCCGGGCTCGACGTGGTCCGGTTGCACTCCGGGGACCCCTCGGTGTTCAGCGCGGTGGCGGAGCAGGCCCGTCGGCTCGACGCCGCCGGCGTGCCGTGGGAGATCGTGCCGGGGGTGCCGGCCTTCGCCGCCGCGGCCGCGACGCTCGGCCGAGAGCTCACCGTGCCCGGCATCGGCCAGACCGTGATCCTCAGCCGCATCGCGGTGGACGCCACGCCGATGCCCTCCGGAGAGGACCTCGCGACCCTGTCGCAATCGCGCGCCACGCTCGTGCTGCACCTGGCCGTCCAGCACATCGAGCGGGTCGTCGAGGAGCTCGCGCCCGCGTACGGGCTGGACTGCCCGGCGGCAGTCGTGGCCCGCGCCACCCGGCCGGACGAGCTCGTACTGCGCGGCACCCTTGGCGACATCGCCCAGCAGGTGCAGCAGGCGGGGGTGAAGCGGACCGCCGTGATCATCGTCGGTCGGGTCCTCGGTGCCGAGGGCTTCCCCGACAGCCACCTGTACTCGACCGAGCGGTGCCGTTGATCCTGCTCCTCGGCGGTACGGCGGAAGCCCGTGAGCTGGCGTCCCGGGTGCCGGTCCTCACGTCACTGGCCGGGCGGGTCAGCGAGCCGCGGATGCCGCCGGGGGAGGTCCGCATCGGCGGGTTCGGAGGGGTCGAGGGGCTCCTCGCCTGGCTGCGCGAGCACCAGCCTTCCGCCGTGGTCGATGCCACGCACCCGTTCGCGGCCCGGATGCAACGGCATGCCGTCGAGGCTTGCCGCGCTGCCGCCGTACCGCTTCTCAGGCTGCAGCGACCGGGCTGGGTCGAGGGACCGGGGGACCGCTGGACCCGGGTGCCGTCGTTCGAGGCCGCCGCCGCTGCCGTTGGCTCAAGACGGGTGCTGCTGACCACCGGGCGTCAGGAGCTGCGCCCGTTCCTGGGCCTGCGGGACGTCGTGATGCGGGCCATCGAGCCGTCCGAGATCCCCTCGACCTGGGTGGCCGTCCTCGGCCGGCCACCGTGGTCACTGGAGGATGAACGGGCGATGCTCGCCGAGCACCGGATCGAGGTCGTCGTGACCAAGGACGCCGGGGGAGCCGCCGCCCCCAAGCTGCAGGCCGCCCGCGAAGCCGGCCTCGAGGTCGTCGTCATCGACCGCCCTCCCGTGCTCGCCGCCGACGTCGTCACCACCGTCCCCGACGCCCTCACCTGGCTCCACACCCCCC
>JBHEMB010000406.1:0-4380 GCA_046262855.1 Mycobacteriales bacterium
GACCCCACCGAGTCCGAACGCCGCACGTGGGCCGCCGAGGACCTCGCCGACTGGGAGAACGTCGTCACCCGGATGGCCTGGCCCGGCGACGAGGCGGTCGACGAGGAACGCTGGCACGACACCCCCGACTGGCGGCTGCGCGAGACCCTGCTGCGCCACCTCGGTCTCACCGACAGCCCTCAGTCCACCGACGACCTCCTTCGGCGCCACTGCGCCGAGCGCATCGCCGAATGCGACCGCCAGATCGCCGAACAACCCGGCACCGCCACCGACGAAGGAACGTGAATCCTGCGCTGAGGGCTATTCGAATGCCGGATTCGGACGCACCTTTCCCCTGGAGGGGAACGGAAGCCGCTGCGTGGTCATCCCCGCAGTCTCCCAGCGGCACGCCCCCGGACGGCAGCAGCTTTCCCGGGTCGGCGCCCAGCGTGGCGGCACGGAGGACTTGTGCCTTCAGGGAGTGAGGCGGTGCCAGATGAAGACGCAGCTCTCCAGGCTGGCCAGTGACGGCCGGCGCAGCACGGACCGGATCCGCTCGGGTCCCGCCAGAACGACGGGCATACGGCGTTCACGCTCCTGGAACAGGCTCCACAGCCCGTAGAGGTACCGCAGGGCCTCGGCCGCAGCAGATGGGCGTCGCGTACGACCACCACTGGTGAGGAGCGCCTCGCGAGTTCGTTCTCGACATCCTGCTGTGCGTCGGCCAGTCGTCGCGGCCGGACACCGAGGTGCAGAGCAGCGTGGAAGGCGTCCAGGAGCGCCGCGTGGTTGCCCGGTGCGGCGGTCGTGACCACGACGGGGTCGGCCCCGTCGCAGCGGCTGAGAGCGGCCTCCACCACGGCTTCGCCCCGGACGTCCTGCGGTGCGATGACGCACAGCAGCGCGCGGGTCTCAAGAACGTGGCCCAGGTTCTCGGCAAGTGCGGAGAACGCTTCGTCGGACACGGCCGTGGATACCTCGCCCATGATCCCTCCCCGGGGAGCTTCGTACGGGAAGCGGCCAGTCCAGCACGTTCGCAGGCGGCGCCGCAGGCGTGGACGCATCACGGCGCAGATTGACCGGTCTGGTGCGAGACATGAACGGCTGTGCCGGATCAGCGAACGGTGGCGGACTCGCCCGTCTCCAGGTCCAGCGCTGCCACCGGACGACGCTGGTCGTGCTGACACGCAGCACAGCTGCCGTGACCCCGGTCCACCGCCCTCTTCCGCCCGAGCTCGGGGAAGCATGCCACTCAGGCAGCGAGCCCGGAGGCCTCAGCGACATCGACGGCACCCCGCTGGCCGCCTCGGTCACCGATCGGCCTTGCGCGCGTCGTCTACGGCGTCGAGCAGCCGAGCGACGCCCAGCGCGCGCTGCCGTACGGCGGGTCGTGCGCCGCCCCGCTCGGCTGGTTCTCCCCGAAGTCCCCTCGGCTGGTTCTCCCCGAAGTCCCCTCCCCCGGTGACCCCGGAGCAGCAGAATCGGAGCGTCGACGCAGCCGTGGTACGGGAGGGGCAGGAACGCATGGGGATGCAGGACGTGTGGGTGCGAGCGCAGAGCATAATCTCTGGCAGCCGTGCGGTACGGGCGGACACGATCGTGCAGGTCAAGTGGGAGTCCCCGTCGTCCCAGTACCTCACGCTCGTCGTCAAGGGCGGCGACGAGGTCCACCACCAGGTGCGCCCCTACGGATCGGGCGCCCAGCCGCTCACCGAGAAGGACGGCACCGCGCTGGCCGACGGGCTACTGTCCGCCATGGCCAAGACTGCGGCTCTCCCGGGCAGTCATCTCCTGGTCCTTCACGACAGCGGACTGCAGTGGTGCCGTTCGGCGATGGACAGCACCGGTGAAGAACCCGCCCCTTGAGGGGCGCCTGCCCGCTCATCCGGCCCCGGTGCCGCTCAAGGCGTTCCGCCCGCCGCGCCCCAGCCGTCGAAGAAGTCGGCCAGGGCGCGGCGCTGCTGTTCCTCGCGGGCGATCTGCTGCTCGAGGACGTCGCGGTCGACGTACGGGTCGACAGCGGTGAGGACCCGGCGCTGGAGCTCGGCCGGCTCCATATTGCGCTTCGACCTCCCACTGGACTGGGTGCTCGATGTCGAAACCGTGGCGGCGCGCGAAGGCCGGCCACCTCGGGTCGCCGCGCTTGCCCTCGGTCGCGGGCAGCTCGTAGGCGCGGACCTGGTCGTAGGACAGCAGGATTCGTTCCGTCCGGCTCCAGCAGCCGGTGCGCGCCACCCAGTCCCGCTCGATGTCCTCGCCGGAGCAGTCGAAGTCGCCGACGTTTCTCCGGGGCATTCCGAGTGTGCGGCTGGAGTTTCCGCAGATCAGGGGCGGTCCGGAGCGCTGTAGCGGATGCAACAGGTGTGGTGCACGCAGCTACTCGTCTTTCAGCCTGGAGCTGGAGGACCCGTACTGGAATCTGCTGGCTCGTGAGTTCATCATGTTCACCTTCAATCCGCGGCATCCCCAGGTCCTCAAGAGCGGCGTCGTCCTGGAAAGGGCTGGCGACCCGCGAACCTTGGCCCACATCGCCTCGCGCCTTCGGACGGCGGCGCGTTGGGGCCGTGAGAGCGGGCTTCCGGCTCACCCTGACGCATGGAGGGTGGAGGACCTGCGGCAACGCATCGCCGATCTGGCTGCCGCAGGCACTGCCCCGGGAACGGTCAGAAGTCACGTGGGTACCCTCAAGAGCCTGGCGGCGGCCGTGCCGGCCCTCAGTCTGCCCTGGCCCGCCGGAGATCCGTGGCCGGGCCAGAGTGCCCGCAACGTCGCCCGCGACATCCGGGACAGGACGGGGAAGACCTCCACTCCCAGTGTTCCTCCACAGACCTGGTTCCCGCTGATCAGGGCCGCCTGGGCCTACATCCATGACTTCGCCCCCGACGTCCTGCGCGCTGACCGTCGCCTCAGCGAGCTCCTGGCCGTCGCGAGCTCCTCCGTGCTCGGCATTGACGCACGACTTGAGGAGTGGTTCGCGGACCCTCAAAACAAGATCCCGGTCCATCCCGCAGCGTCGAAGGACCAGGCCCCGCAGGTGAATTGGAACCTGCTGCTGCTTCTCCTGGGCTTCGACCCGGTCACCCGCTCGACTGCCTTTTCTCCGGGCTATCCAGCATCGAAGCGACGACGCGTCCTCATCCTGGACGCGGCGGCCGAGGGGCGGATCACAACCCATGCTCTGACTGGGGAGCTCCACCAAGTCTCTCGGCCGGACGGCAGCACCGGAGGGTGGCATCCCGGCATCGAACGCCCGGCCCTGACCGACCTCAAAACGGCACTGAGAGATGCGGCATTCGTACTGGTCGTGGGCCTGTCCATGATGCGCGATTCGGAGATTCACGAGATCTTGCGGGAGCCCGTCGTCGAGCACTACAGCACCCCCGCGATCGCCTCCACCAAGATCAAGGGCACCGCCCAGCGGCCCGGCAAGCACTGGTGGATCGCCGAACCCGTCGTTGAGGCCCTCGCGGTCGCCGAAGCGATCACCCTGCACCCCGAACGCATCTTCTCCCCAGTCACCGCCAGCAAGCAGGACGGCACCATTCTCGGAGTCAGGATGCTGGCCGCGTTCGTGGCCTTCGCGAACGCCAACCAAGCCAGGACCGGGCTCGACGAGATCCCCACCACCTACATCCGGCCCCATATGTTCCGAAGGACGATGGCCATGCTCACCGACCAGTTCCCCGGCTCCGAGATCGCCAGCGGCATCCAGCTCAAGCACATCGCCGCACGGGCCCTCGCCAACGCCACCACCCAGAGTTACGCCGCCTCCGACACCGACTGGGCCAAATACCTCGAAGGCGCTCTGGACAACGTCAAGTTCCGCAAGATCAAAGATCTCTACCACCGTCATACCGAAGGCGAGGAGATCGGATTCGGGCCCGGCGCCGATCGCGTCAAGGACGCCTTCGACCAGATCGCCGCGACCGTCAAGGCACGCAACGGCGACGCCCGCACCGCCGAGGCCCTCCTGCGAACGACCAGGATCCACGTCCGCTTCGGCATGCTCAACAACTGCACTGCCGACCACACCAACCCAGTCGGCGCCATCTGCCTTGAAAACGCGATCGTCCCCGAAGGACACACCGGCCCCCTCGACGAACGATGCCGGCCGGACCGATGCGCCAACAGCATGATCGGCCCCGAACACCTACCGATCTACGACTCTCACCAGCGCAAACAGCTCCAGATCATCAACAACCCCTCCACACCCGCCTGCCGCAGAGACCTCGCCGAACGCGAACTGGACATCACTCGCAACGTGCTCAACCTGGCAGGCCAACCCCAGTGACCCACCCCACCGACACCCCCGAAGACCAGGTCAGTCCCAAGACCGCCGCCGCGCTGCGGGCTGCGATGACCCGCCTCTTCGAAGGACGTCCGCTGCGGACCGACGGCCGC
>JBHEMB010000407.1:0-2784 GCA_046262855.1 Mycobacteriales bacterium
CGGCCGGCCCGCGGGCGACGGCCGGAGCGGTCCTGGTGCCGCCGCTGGGCTACGAGTACTGGACGAGCTACGGGCTGCTGCGCGATCTCGCCTGGCGCCTCGCTGAACGAGGCGTCCAGACCATCCGGTTCGACCACGAGGGCACCGGGGACAGCGGGGGAGACCAGTGGGCGGCCGGTCTCGAGGGGGCCTGGCGGCGAGGCTTGCGCGCTGCCGTCGCCGCGCTGCGCGACGAGGGGTGCCACAAGGTCATGCTCGTCGGACTCCGCTACGGCGCCACGCTGGCCTTGCAGGAGGCCGCCGGCCTCGGCGCGGATGCTGTCGCGGCCCTCGCGCCCGTCGTGTCGGGCAAGCGGTACGTCCGCGAGCTGGCCATGCTGGGCACGCGCGTCCCGGCCGACGATCCCCGCAGCGTGGCCCGCGAGGTCCTGATCAGCGGCGGCGTGCCCTTCCCGGACGAGCTGGTCGAGGCGTTGCGCGGCATCGATCTGCTGTCGCTCGACGACGTCCCACCGCGTGTACTGCTCGTGGCGGACTCGGCGGGCGGGCGCCTGGCCGATCAGCTGCGGAGTCGAGGCGCTGACGTCGTCCTGCATCCTGCCCAGGAGCTGGCGCGGGTCCTCGAGGTGACGACCGAGAAGGCCGTCGTCCCGCAGGAGCTGGTGCAGGAGGTCGCTGACCGATTGGCGTCGATCGCCGAAGCCGGCCCGCCCGTGCCGGGTCCGCGCCGCGCGACGCAGGACGGGCCGGCCGCAGAGCACCGCTGGCGGGGCGGCTCCCTCGTCGAACGCGCCGTAGTGCTGGGCGACCAGCAGCTCATCGGAGTTCTCGGCGAGCCAAAGGGCGCTCACTCCTCGGACCAGGTCGTCGTCTTCCTGAACACGGGAGCGGAGCACCACGTCGGGCCTGGCCGTGCCTGGGTCGAGTACGCCCGCGCCCTCAACCTCACCGGCACCTGCACGCTGCGGCTCGACTTCCGGGGGTGGGGTGAGAGCGTCCTGCAGGACAGCCCACCGGGCCGTCCGTACGCCGCGTCCGCGGTCACCGACGTCGGGCTGGCGTGTGAAGCACTGCGGGCCAGGGGCTTCTCGCGCGTTGTCGTGGTCGGCCTGTGCTCCTCAGCCTGGATCGCGCTGCGAGCCGCGACGCAGGTCCCGATCGAGGGCGTCTACGCGCTGAACCCGCAGCTGTACTGGCAGCCGGGCGACCCGGACGACTTCACCGTCCTGGAGGCCGAGGTCTGGCGGCGAGACGTGACCCGCAGGGAGGAGCGGCTGGCTCGTACGGGGCTGTGGACGCTGCTCGACGTCCTCGGCGTGCAGAACGCGCCCGGGCGGTGGCTGAGCAGGCTGGCAGCAGGCGCCGGCCGCAGCCGGCTGGTGTTCGCCGAGGGCGACCTCGGCCACACCTACCTGCGGCAGCGGTTGGCACACCGGTTGCGGCTCGTCACGGGCGGGGAACGCGTGAGCGTGCAGGTGATCCCGGGGGTCGACCACCAGATGCACAAGGAGTGGTTGCGTCCGGCCGTGCTGCGCGACCTGCAGGACTGGCTGGGCGCGGCATGACCTCCCAGGACGAGATCAACCAGGCGACGTGGAGCGCGCAGGCCGGCGACTTCGCGGCGGAGGGCTGGTTGGACCCTGCCGAGCCGGCGGCGTTCGTCGCGGCTGCTGATCTCACTCGTGGCCGGCCCGTCCTCGATCTGGGGGTCGGAGCAGGTCGTACGACGTCCCTGCTGCGGGTGCTCAGCCCGAGCTACGTCGGCGTGGACTACAACCCGGAGATGCTGGCGTTGGCCCGGCGACGGCACCCGCGCGAGGACCTGCGGTTGCTGGACGTCCGGGATCTCAGCGCGCTCGCGCCGTCGTCGTTCGGACTGGTCGTCATGAGCAACAACGGCCTCGACGCGATTCCCCACCAGGACCGGCCCGCGGCGCTGGCCGGGATGCGCCGAGTGCTGCGCCCGGACGGCTGCCTGCTGCTCACCGCGCTGAACAAGGAGGGGCCGCTCTACGACTGCCGGCCGGGAGCCGTGCCCTCTCCCACGTGGCGCAGCCACCTGATCCAGGGCTACCCGCAGGGCACCGAGCCCCCGTCGGCGCCCCTTCCGACCGATGCCTTCACCCGCAGCCTGCGGAACTGGCGCAAGCTGTCGCGGCTGAGTGAGGACCACGGTGAGTGGGCGGTGGCGCCGCTGCCCGCCTACGAGTTCGGCGTCCTCGCGCACTTCGCCACGCTCGACTGGTTGCGCCGGGAGATGTCCGACGCCGGCTTCGAGGTGCGCATCGTCTGGGGCTGCGAGTCGCCGAGCCCGCTGCCCGACGCTGCGACGCGCAGTGCCGCGCTGTACTTCTACCTGCTCGGTGTCCCGGCGCCTGTCACCGACTGAGGGCTCCACTCACTCACCGACGGCGCGGGAGGGTCCCGGCGCGGCCGCGGACTGCCGTGACAGCACCTCGGCCAGGACGTCGTCCAGGAACTGCTCGGACTGCCGGCGCAGGCTGAGGGTCGCCAGCGTGTGGGCGCCCCTCGGGCCGTCGAACACGCGCACCATCGTCCCCGTGCCCTCACGGGCTCGCTCCAGGTCGCGCAGCACCGGCTCGCCCGGCAACACCCCGATCGCCACCAACGTGCCCATGGCATCCAGGGTCGCGAGGACCTCACGAGGCCGCGCCGGGACGGCGCTCGAGCGACCGAGTCGCCGAGCGGCGAGCTGCGCGGACCTGTGCACTCGAGCGTTGACCTCCTGCCGCAGCCGCGGGTCCACCAGGAAGCGGTGCCACG
>JBHEMB010000408.1:0-6419 GCA_046262855.1 Mycobacteriales bacterium
CGGCCGGTTGGTCGCGGCCATGACGACGATGCCGGAGGAGACGTCGAAGCCGTCCATCTCGACGAGCAGCTGGTTGAGCGTCTGGTCGCGCTCCTCCGATCCGCCGCCCGCCCCGGCGCCGCGGCGGCGACCCGCAGCGTCGAGCTCGTCGATGAAGACGATCGCGGGTGCCACCGCGTTCACGCGCTTGAACAAGTCGCGGATGCGCGCTGCGCCCACTCCGACCAGCGACTCCACGAACTCGGCGCCCGCGACGCTGAAAAACGGCACGCCGGCCTCGCCGGCCACGGCCCTGGCGAGCAGTGTCTTGCCGGTCCCGGGAGGGCCGAACAGCAGCACGCCCTTGGGCGGTGCGGCTCCGAGCGCCTGGTACGTCGCGGGGTCCTTGAGGTAGTCGCGCACCTCGGCGAGCTCGATCACGGCCTCTTCGGCGCCACCCACGTCGGCGAAGGTCACCGTGGAGGCACCCGTGCGCCCGCCGTCCTCGACGCGGCCGAAGTTCGTCACGTCGCCGATCGCACTGGAGCCGCCGCGCTTGCCCAGGAAGATGATCGCGAAGATGTTCGCCAGGATCAGGATCGGCAGCAGGAACTCGAAGACGTACCGTCCGACCACCTTCCCGGTCTGGTGATCGGTGGAGACCTGTGCGCCGCCCGCGGTCATGGCGTTCTGGAGGTCCTGGCCGGTGAGGCCGTTGCTGGGCACGTCGACCCGGACGACGCCTGCGTCGTCGCTCACGCCGGCGATGCTGGTGACGGCGGCCGCCTTGGAGCCCACCAGCGTCGAGGCCTCGGCAGCGGAGCGAAGGGTCAGCACGAACTGGTTGTCCTCGTTGAGGAGGACCGCCTTCTCCACCCGTTGGCCGGCCGCGAGCGCCTTCACGGCGCTCAGCGGAACCTTCTTCCCACCCGGTCCTGAGGTCACGTGGTGGACGGTGAACCCGAACACGACGAACAGGGCTACGAGCGTCGCCGACAGGATCAGGACGACCTTGTCCGGGCCGCTCCTCCCTTCGGCAGCGCGCACCCGTGCCTTGGCGGCGTACCGCACCTTGAGACGGTCGACGAAGCCCGTGGGCTCGGGGGCGCGTCCGGCTGGGCCGGTGGTGGGGGTGGCCACGATGTGGAGGAACCTCCTTGCCGGGATCGCCGGCATCTTTGGGTCTGCCCGGTTTTGGGCAGGCGGCAACAGGGTGGTGCTGGGTAGAACAGGTTTCTTCGCCGTCCAGGCGCGTTTTCCTGCTGCGGAGCCGCACCCACTCCGCCAGGCGCACTCGCCGCCGTGTCAGCAACCCGACAGTACGAGTGACACACCGGGTAGTGCGGCGAATGTTGGACACGGACCTGGCGCATGACAGAGCGGGTCGCAGACCGGCGGGGCAATCGGAGGCGGCTGTGACGGGACGACGTGTTGGCCGGGTCCTGCGCAGATCCAGCGCCGCGGTCGCTGTCGGCACCGTCCTCAGCCTGGTAGCCGCGAACGCCCCAGCCGTTGCCTCGGTGACGGCGCCGAGCGCCGGGGGCGAGGTGGTGTTCCAGGTCACTGCGGGTCCTGACTGGATCGACCCTGGCCTGACCTACTACACGTACGGCTTCGTGCTGAGCTACGCGGTCAACCGGCCGCTCTACTCCTACGGCCCCGATGAGTCGCTGTCGCCCTTGCCCGACCTCGCCGAGGGCGCCCCTGTCGTCTCCGCGGACGGTCAGACGGTGACCGTCAGGATCAAGCCGGGCATCCGCTACTCGCCGCCGGTCTCGCGCGAGGCGACCTCCTACGACGTCAAGTACGCGATCGAGCGGGCATTCAGCGAGCATGTCCCGTCCGAGTACGTGTTCAGCTACTTCGGTGACCTGGTGGGGGCGCCAAGCGCACCTGGAGCGATCGTCGACATCCCCGGAATCGCCACGCCCGACGCGCACACCATCGTGTTCCGCCTGCGACGGCCGACCGCACCCACCCTCGTCGGCGCCCTGGTGCTGCCGGTCACCGTCCCGGTGCCCGAGGAGTACGCGCAGCCCTTCGACGCCGAGCTGCCATCGACCTACGACGAGCACGTCGCGTTCACGGGGCCGTACATGATCCGCAACGACGCCGGCGGGAACCTCGTGGGCCTCGCGGACGACATCGAGGTCGTGCGAAACCCCAACTGGGACCCCACGACTGACTACCGGCCGGCCTACGTGGACGCCATCAGGTTCAGGTGGGGCGACGACCTGCGGCAGATCGCGCAGGAGACGCTCGACGGCTCTCACCTGCTCTGCTGCGACGCCAGCATGCCCCCAGGTGTGGAGGAGGCCTTGTCCACGCGGCCCACGCAGGTCGGCAGCGAGCCCGGGCACGGCACCCGGTGGGTGGCCCTCAACACGACGATCAAGCCCTTGACCAACCTCAACGTCCGGAAGGCCCTTGCAGCCGTGATGGACCGTGCCGCCCTGCGGGATGCGCGCGGCGGACCGGTGGCAGGGGAGCTGGCTGAGCACTTCATCGCGGCCGGCGTCCATGGGTTCGAGGAGTCCGGTGGGCTTGCCGGCTTCGGGAACGACTACCTCCAGGCTCCCGAGGGAAACCCGAGCCTGGCCCGGGAGTACCTGCTCAGGGCGCGCGAGGAGGGGCTCCCGATCTCCGCCGACGGGAAGTACAAGGGTCCGGAGACCCTCCTGATCGTGGGTCAGGACGGCGACCCCGGCCGTGCCGTCAGCCGGCTGGTGGCCCGGCAGGTCAAGAAGCTGGGCTTCAAGGTCGACCTGCGGCTGGTGCCCCCTGACGAGATGTACCAGCGCTGGTGCGGGGTCCCGGCGGCCAAGGTCGCGATCTGCCCGAGCGTCGGCTGGTTCATGGACTTCCCCGACCCGCAGTCCTTGCTGGAGCCCACCTTCAGCGGGGGCGCCATCCGTCCCACCCACAACGTGAACTGGTCGCTGCTCGACGTTCCCCGGATCAACGCAGCCATCGAAGCGGCCGCGATCCTGCCGCCCGGGTCCGACCGCTATCGCGCCTGGGCGGAGGTCAACCGGATGATCGTCGAGCAGGCTCCAGGCATCCCCTACCTGTGGGACACGAGCTACGCGTTCAGCTCTGCCGACGTCGCCGGTGTGATGAATCCGTACTACTCGACGTGGGACCTCAGCTTCACGTCAATCAGGTCCTGACCCATGCGCGCGGGCCAACGGAGGCGCGAGAGCGATGCGAGCTCAGGCAATTCACAGAGACATCAAGCCCTCGATCGGTGACTGCCAGCAAGGCCGTCGGACTGGCCCGGCGCACGTAGTAGATCTCCGAGCTGGGCACTCCGAAGACGCTCGCCATTGTCGTGCCGTAGCGCCGCACGCGTACCCGGGCGCAGGCCGCGCCACAGATCCGAGAATCCGGCGTACGTGGACCGCCTCCGAGCTCCTGGACGCATGGTCGTAGAACCTCGGAGGCCTGACTGGGACTAGAGCCTCGGCTGCGTCCCTGCCAGGACGCGGGTCTGTTCGCGCGTTGCTTGCCCATGTTGGCCTTTGCTGCAGGGCTATTTGCGAGCGCGCAGCGGGAGCCAGACCACGAGGGCGGTCACGAGAAAGGCGATGGGGACATGGACCGCCGTCAGGCTGTCCTTGGCGTCGTCGCGGATCACCCCGCCGAGGTAGGACTCCACGAGGAACAGCGCCGCCAGGACGACGCTCCCGACAAGGAGGTCCCTGCGCTGCCGCAGCCAGACGATCGCGTAGACAGCCGTCACGATCGCGAGCACCGTCCCGACATGTGCACCCCAGGCGTGGGCGTTGATCCAGCCGCTGGAATCGTCCCGCTTGCCGTCGTATCGCAGGAACAGTCCGGCGAAAACGAACTGGGCAAAGACGGCGAGGGCCGTAAGCCCCGTAAGCCAGGAGAAGACGGGAGCTCGCAAGGGGGGCTGCGTGGTCTCGGGACGAGGGGGGGCTTGGGTGGTCATGGTTTCCTCCGCGGTTTGTGGTCACACTGCCGCGGGGTAGCTGAGAGCAACCTGGCTACGGCGGTGCACCGCCTCCGGCGCCAGGATGGGAGCACCTGGTGGTCCCGACCCGCGGCCGAAGAGGGTGCTCAGCGCATTACCTCTCGGAGGTCGGCCCCTAGCTTGTCCGGCCGCTCGCGTCGTCCTCGCCATCAGTTCGGCTACTCAGGGGCGGTTCAGGGAACTCACGACATGCTCAGCCCATGGCAGGCAACCAGTAGCCCGACGTGACGGACCCAGTCATCACCGTCGACGGCGTCACCAAGGAATACATCAAGTTCGACGACGCGCCCATGCTGCTGTCACGCGCAAGGCTGCGCTCGCGAAGCCGGCGGAGCTCGTTCGTTGCCCTGTCCGGGCTTGAGCTGCGGATCGCCGCTGGGGAGACGCTCGGAGTGCTCGGCCGCAATGGCGCCGGGAAGTCCACGCTGCTTCAGCTGCTCTGCGGCGTGACGGCCCCCAGCCGTGGCCGGGTCGCCGTGCGAGGGCGGGTCGCGCCGCTGATCTCGGTAGGCGTGGGCTTTCACCCTGAGCTGACCGGACGAGAAAACGTCTACGTGAACGCCACGATCCTCGGCATGACAGCCAGGCAGATCACCCAAGGCCTCGATGGCATCGTGGACTTCGCAGAGATCGGGGAGTTCCTCGACACCCCAGTCAAGTTCTACTCATCCGGCATGTTCGTCCGCCTCGGGTTCGCCGTCGCCGTCGCGGCCGATCCAGATGTTCTGCTTGTCGACGAGGTGCTGGCGGTCGGTGACTACGCCTTCCAACTCAAGTGCTTCGAGCGCATGCAGCAGATCAAGGCGCAGGGGGCCACCATCGTGGTCGTCAGTCACAACGTGGCCGCGATCCGAGGGATGTGCGACCGGGCGATCGTGCTCCAGAGGGGCCAGAAGATCTTCGACGGAGACGTGCAGGATGCCGTCTCCTGCTACTACGGGACGCTGGCTGAAGCGCCGGAGCTGGTGCCGGTCCGCGCTCAGGCTGTTGTGCTCGAGTTTGTCTTGGTCGGCGAGTCGGGATGCAGCACGTTGGCCGTACGAACGCATGACGAGGTCTTGTTCCGCTTGACCGTGCGCGCGGGCTGTGACATCCCTGAGCCTGTCGTCGGGTTCTGCCTGGTCACGGCAGCCGGCGTCGCGGCGTCCGCGACGTCAAACGTTCACAGTCCTTACCCGCCACTTGCTGCAGGCGAGTGTGCGAGTTACGAGATCCGGCTCAACGTCTCGCTCGCCAGCGGAGAACTCACCGCCCTGGCCAGCCTCAACAACCGATTGCGCGGGGCGGAGGTGGAATGCCTGGTGAAGGCCGCCCCCATCAACTTTCACGTCCAGGGCCGTGACTTGGTCAGCGGGGTGGCAGATCTCGGGGCGACGTTCCGCTAGCCCGCTCGGTTCCTACTCACGCACCTTGGCGACGACTCAGATGTGCGGACCACACCCCTCCCGCTTGAAAGGTCGCGCCAGCCGCCACGGCCGCCCGAATGGTCGCCTCACCCTCGAGGGCTCCGCGGTCAACGCAGCTCCTGCAGCACGTTCGACTGCAAGCGGCCGCCACCAGCCGGGCCTCCGCCCGGCACGTAGAGGACACCGTCCATTGCTGCGGCGCCGATGCCCTGCCGGGGGGCGGCCAGGTCGGGTAGCCGTGTCCAGGTGTGCCGGACCGGGTCGTAGGCGTCCACCTCCGCGTCGACACCTTCCTCCCGCGGGTGCTCACCGCCGATGACGAGGAAGCGGCCGTCCAGGGCGGCGCCCGCGACAGAGGATCGCCCCAGCGGCAGCGGCGGCAACACGTCCCAGCGATCCCGACCGGGGTCGTAGGCCTCGACAACGCTCATGTCGCCCGGTCGTCCCGCGGCCACGTAGAGCCGATCACCCAGCACGGCCCCGGCGGCATGGTCCCGCGGCGTCGGGATGGGGGACAGGCTGCGCCAGCGCCGGGAACTTGGGTCGTAGACCAGGTGGTCGTGCAGCTCGACCGATCCGCGTTTCCCCCCGACGTAGTGCAGACGTCCTGCAAGCACGACACAGACACCGGCGGCGCGCGCCGTGGGCAGTGACGGTCGGCGGGTCCAGGCGTTGGTGCTCGGGCTCCAGGACCAGACGTCAGAGGTTGCTCCCCTGGCGCCGTATCCACCGACGACCCACAGCTGTCCAGCGAGTGCGACCGCACCCACGTGGTCGACTGGCTCCGGCAGCGGCGCCTCATGCGACCAGCGACCCGTGCTGGGATCGAACGCCAGGTGTGTGCGGCTATGGGGGTGACCATCCACGTACCCGCCGTGCACATGCAGCCGACCGTCCAGCGCGACAACACCCATCTCGCTGACCGCCACCGGCAACGCCGGTCCGAATGCCCATGTCCACGTATGCGGTGCGTGTGATGGCGACGGCGGCCGGCTCATCGAAGGCGAGGACGGTTCGGTGGGAGCCGTCGTGGTGGC
>JBHEMB010000409.1:0-2960 GCA_046262855.1 Mycobacteriales bacterium
GCCGCTGTTGTGTCCCACGGCATAGACCCCGTACGTCGGAAGGCTTTCCGTTGCGGCGTGGGACGGGGTCTGCAGCACGGCAGCCACGGCGAGCACGGCAACGGGGACGAGCGCGAGCACGGGGGAACGCATGGACCAACTCCTGAGGGGGGCTAGGCGCTCTCCATTCGACGCGAGTCGCCCGTCTCCTCCCTGCTCAGCTCCACGACCATGCCCTCGCGAGCGGCCTCGACCCGGATCCCGTGCCGGCCGTCGTGCCGCGCGACGAAGTGGTCCAGGAAGTCGTCGTCATGGGCCGGGTCGTGGTGGAAGGCGAGCAGCCGTTTCGCTCCGGCGAGGGCGGCGAAGGCGACCGCGTCCGCCAGGTTGCTGTGCCCCCAGCCGACCCGCTCGGCGTACTCGTCGTCGGTGTACTGGGCGTCGTGCACCAGCAGGTCCACGTTGTGCGCGAGCCCCCAGCCGCTCGTCCAGGACGGCGCCTCCGGGAAGTTTCGCACCCCCAGTGCCGGCTCGTGATCCGGCAGGTAGGCGAGGCTGCCCCCCTCCGCCGCCAACCGGTAGCCCACCGTCGGGCCCGGGTGGCAGACCAGCGCCGCCCGCGCCATCAGTCCCGGCAGCTCGAACGCCCCGAGCGTGCTGTCGTGCAGGTGCAGCCGGCACGGCAGATCCCGCAACCCGACGGGGAACAGCGGCGGGGACAGGTAGCGGGTCAGCCGGGTACGCAGGTCGCTCGTCGGTGACGCCGGCCCCCAGATGTGGACCTCCGTCGCAGGATCGAACAGCGGCCCGAAGAACCCGAGGCCCTGGATGTGGTCCAGGTGCAGGTGGGTCAGCAGGATGTCCACCCGCTCCTCGTGCCCGAGGCTCCTGCCCAGCGCCGCGATGCCTGTCCCGGCGTCGAGCACCACGAGATTGCCCTTGCAGGTGCGCACGGCGACACAGCTGGTGTTCCCGCCGTACCTGGTCGTGGCAGGACCTGCCGTGGGGAGCGAGCCCCGCACCCCCCAGACCTCGACCCTCATGGCTTCTTCCAGAGCAACGCGACTGCGCCGAGCTCACGACCGGACTGCCCGGTCAGCGGGAAGCACGTCACGTCGAGGTCGTTCCACTCGCCGGTGAGGCTCTTCATCCGCAGACTGGCGTGCGCCGGCCGGTGCTGCTCGAGCGCGATGAGCAGCGGACGCTCATGCGCCTCCAACCGCACGCCCTCTGGGGACGACGGCTCCAGCAGCTCCGTCCACTCGGCGAACGGCAGCTCCTCGGTCTCCTCGAACCGGCGGCCGAGCAGCGGCTCCGCCGGCTCGTTGAAGTAGATGAGCGTTCCCTTGGTGTCCACCACGAACATCGGGAGCGTGAGGTAGCTGGCCAGCTGCCTCATCAAGATGAGCTCGACCTCGCGCTGCGGCACGCTAACCCCCGTTCCCGGCGGATGGTGGCGCCCGCAGCGCAGTTTCACAAGGTGTGTGACACGTGCACGACACGACGTACTCCCTGCCTTCCCTGAAGTCCGTGCCGGGTCTACCTTGCGCACAACCGAGCTTTGCGGGGGCGATCATGGCTGAGTTCGACATCAACAAGGTCAAGGGCAACGACCGGTTCATCGCCGGTGGCGCCGTGGTCATCTTCATCCTGAGCTTCTTGCCCTGGTACACGGTGTCCTACAAGGGCTCGCTGGGCAGCTTCGGCGGCTTCGGGACGAGCGGCAGCGTGAACGCGTGGGACGCGTACGGCTGGAACAAGCTGGCCATCATCCTCGCGCTGGTGGCCGGAGGCATCGTCGTCGCACGCCTGATGGGTGCCCTCGACAGTGTTCAGCTGCCGGTCGGTGTCAACCTCGTCACGCTCGGGGTCTCCGGGCTGGCGTCCGCGATCTTTCTGCTCCGCCTGATCGGCGCGTATCACAGCGCAGGAGCGGGAGCGGTCAAGGTGAGCGCTCACCCCGGCTTCGGCTGGTACCTCGCGATCGTGGTCTCCTGCGCGATGACCTACTTCGCCTTCCTCAACGTCAGGGCATCGGGCGAAGTGCTGCCGTCGATGCCCGGCGGCGGCCAGCCGCCAGTGACGCCTGACACGCCTCCGACGACCTGAAGCAGCACTTCCGCGCCGAAGCGGTCAGCAGCGCGGCACCAGCCGCGGTGTTCCGCGTGCTCGAAGCCGGCGACCGCTGGTCGGAGTGGGCGGGCCTGTTCGTGCCGCGCTCGCACTGGGCGGCCGCAGGCGACCCACCTGGCACCGTCGGCGCGGTCCGCCGGCTCGGCCTCGGGCCGCTCGGCAGCTCTGAGCGGATCGTCGAGCACGTCCCCGGCAAGCGGCTGTCGTACGTCGTCGACTCGTGGCAGCCGTACCGCGGCTACCGCGCGGACGTCGATCTCGTGCCGACCACGGACGGCGGCACCCGCATCGTGTGGCAGGCCTCCTTCGAGCCGCTGCTGCCCGGCACCGGCGCACTGCTGCGGCTGGGCCTGCGCCGACTGGTCGCCGGCTTCGCGAGGAACCTGGCCCGCGCGGCGGAGCGCGCGCGGTAGGCCCGCCCGCCCGCTCGCCCGCTCGCCATGATCCACGGAGAGTTGACTCACGATTGACCGCTCGGAAAGTGCGCTAACGCTCCGTGGATCAAGAGGGGGAGCTGTCGATCTGGGCGGATCCCGTTCGTCGTAGCAGCATGAGGGCCAACAGGGCCCACCGACGAGGGAGACAGCATGTCGCAGTACCTGGTGCTCATCTACGGCGACCCGAACTACGAGGCGGGCGACAGCGATGACGTGATGAAGGGCCACATGAGGTTCGGCGAGGAGCACGCCGCAAGGATCGCCGGCGGCAACGCCCTGCAGCCGGTCAGCACAGCGACCAGCATCCGCCCGGAGGGCAACGGCTTCACAGTGACCGACGGCCCCTTCGTCGAGACCAAGGAGGCCCTCGGCGGTTACTACCTCATCGAGGCGGCCGACCTGGACGAGGCG
>JBHEMB010000410.1:0-4048 GCA_046262855.1 Mycobacteriales bacterium
GCAGGCGAGCGCGTCAAGGCCTACCTCGCGGAGGAGAACGTCGCCGCCGCCTCGACCACCGAGACCTTCGCCGCCGTCCGGCTCGACGTCGACACCCGGCGCTGGGCCGGCGTGCCCTTCTACCTGCGCACGGGCAAGCGGCTGCCGCGCCGGGTCACGGAGATCGGCATCGTGTTCAAGAAGGCCCCGCACCTGCCCTTCGCCCGCAACGACACCGAGGAGCTCGGCGCCAACCAGCTCGTCGTGCGGGTCCAGCCCGACGAGGGCGTCACGTTGCGCTTCGGCTCCAAGGTGCCGGGGACGACCATGGAGGTCCGCGACGTGGCGATGGACTTCCTGTACGGCGAGGCGTTCACCGAGAACTCCCCAGAGGCCTACGAACGGCTGCTCCTCGACGTGCTCCTCGGTGATGCCGCGCTGTTCCCTCGCAACGAGGAGGTCGAGGCGTCCTGGCGGATCATCGACCCCATCGAGGAGCTCTGGGCCGGAGGTGGGCGTCCCGAGCTGTACCGGGCGGGCGAGTGGGGTCCCAAGGGAGCTGACGAGATGCTCGCTCGCGACGGAAGGGCATGGCGCAGACCGTGACAGCAACGTGGGACATGCCGTGACAGCACTCTGGGACACCTCGGGAACAGCCGTCATCAAGGCGCTGTCGGCAGAGCGACGGGCTGCCGGATCGGTGTCGTCCGGGCTGGCACTCACGCTGGTGGCCGTCGTGGACGAGAAGCTCGTCGCTGAGGCGGAGCAGGCAGCCACGGCTGCGGCCGCGCAGCACCCGTGCCGGCTGCTCGTCGTCGTACGACGTCGCCCTGACGCTCCCGAACCACGGCTGGACGCCGAGGTGTCCGTCGGCGGTCGGCTCGGACCCGGCGAGGCGATCGTCATGCGGATGTACGGGCGGCTTGCGCTGCACGCCGAGTCGGTCGTGCTGCCGCTGCTCGCGCCGGATGCACTGGTCGTGACCTGGTGGTTCGGCGAGCCGCCGCACCTCATCGCTCATGACCCGCTCGGCGTGATCGCGGACCGCCGGATCACGGACGCCGCCGCCGCAGCCGACCCGCTCGCGGCGCTGCGAACCCGCGGGGCCGACTACGCCCCCGGCGACACCGACCTGGCCTGGACCCGCACCACCCTGTGGCGGTCGCTGTGCGCCTCGGCGTACGACTCGCTCTCGGGGCCGGCCCGGGCCGTCACGGTCACCGGGGAGCCGACGAACCCGTCCCGGTCGCTGCTGGCCGGCTGGCTCCAGACCCGGCTGGGGGTCGACGTCGCCGTCGAGGACAGCGCCGGGCCTGGTGTCACCAGCGTCGAGCTGCAGGTCGGCGAGGACCAGGTGAGGATCGACAGGACGGACGGCCGTACCGCCACGCTGTCGCGCACGGGACAGCCGGACCGGGCGATGCCGCTGCCGCGTCGCGACCTCGGTGACCTGCTGGCGGAGGAGCTGCGCCGTCTTGACGCGGACGAGACCTACGCCGAGGCACTCGAGCACGTCACCGGCCTGTCCGGGCTCTCCGCGCGCCCGTCCAAGCGGACGCACGTCTGGCAGGACCCGATGGAGTCGAAGGATCCCGACCCGGCGCTCACGACCACATGAGCGGCCTCACGGTCGTGGTCCACAAGGACGCGGCGCTGCTCGCGGAGGCCGTCGCGGCCCGGCTGCTCACCCGGCTGGTCGATGCCCAGGCCCAGCGCGGCCGGGCGTCGGTGGTCCTCACCGGAGGCGGTGTGGGGATCGCGGCGCTGGAAGCGGTGCGGCGGGCACCGGCGCGGGCTGCCGTGGATTGGTCGCGCGTCGACGTGTGGTGGGGCGACGAGCGCTTCGTCGAGGCGGGCTCTGCCGAGCGCAACGACGCGCAGGCCCGGAGCGCGCTGCTCGACCACGTGCCGCTCGACCCCGCCCGGGTGCACCCGATGGGTGCCCCCGGTGGCCCCGACGGGGACGATGTCGACGCGGCGGCCCGGCGCTATGCCGACGAGCTGCTCCGGGGGGCCTCCGACGACCACGAGGTCCCGCTGTTCGACGTGCTGCTGCTCGGGATGGGGGCCGAGGGGCACGTCGCCTCGATCTTCCCCGAGTCGCCGGCCGCCCATGACGAGCGCATGGTCTTCGGGGTGCACGGGTGCCCGAAGCCACCGCCTTCCCGGATCTCGCTCGGGTTCCGCGCCATACAGGAGGCCCGCGAGGTGTGGGTCGTGGTCGCAGGTGCCGAGAAGGCCACCGCAGCCGCTATGGCCCTGGGCGGGGCCGGGCAGGTGCAGGTGCCGGCAGCGGGCGCTCGTGGCCGGTCGCAGACCCTGTGGCTGCTCGATGAGGCGGCCGCGGGCCAGCTGCCGCGCAACCTCCGCCGGCTCTGAACCCCCACACCCCTTCCCGTTTCACCGAACCGCCCCCTCGCGAGTGCCGTGGATTCGGTGAAACGGGAAGGGAAGTCAGCAGGTCCGGCGGCGGGTGCGGGCAGCGGCCAGGGTGAGGGCCAGCAGCCCGACGGCGAGCCACGGGAGCATCGTCTCGAGCCCGGTGGCCGCCAGGTCACCAGGGCCTGCGCTGATCGGCGTGGACGGCTTGGTCACCGGCGTTGTGACCCGCGTCTTCACGGGCTTCGCCGTCCGGCCGAGCAGCACGAAGTCGAAGGTCGGGGCATTGTCGGCCGGGTACAGGTAGCTCTCCGTGCTGGTCGTGCCGTTGACCGTGGTGCTGGTCGTGACGTCGGCGAAGGATGCCGCGTAGCCGTCGTAGAAGCGGCTGCCCGGCACGGCCTTCTGGAGCATCGGGCGCTGCCCCGGTCCCTGTGGTCCGTGCAGTGCTCGCAGGTACTGCGACGGCACCCGGAAGGTGACCGTGCCCTTGCCCTGGTCGACGCTGACGTTGTCGCCCAGCGGGGTCGTCCCGGCGTACTTCTCGACCTTGCCGCCCGCGGTGCGCTGGATGGTGTAGCCGTCGAAGCCGCCTGAGAAGCCGGTTGCGGGCGACCAGTGCAG
Source organism: Mycobacteriales bacterium (assembly GCA_046262855.1). Lineage (GTDB taxonomy): Bacteria > Actinomycetota > Actinomycetes > Mycobacteriales > SCTD01 > RYN-111. The sequence goes on from JBHEMB010000410.1 coordinate 2,983, forward strand.
CGACACAGCAGCAGGCTGGTAGCCGTTGACCCAACGGAAGATCCAGACCAGCCCGATGGCCGGCCTGTTGTCGGACAATGCCTGCTGCAGCGCAGCGTCCGACAGGTCTCCGACCTTCAAGGTCACCTTGAAGTTGTTGATCGTCGGTACGACGGACACCGACCGGAGGTCGAGGGCGGTGCTGTTGACCGAGGGCATCGTCCGGGTCAGGACGGAGGAGTACTGCGACAGCGCATCACCTGCCGGGTCGGTGCTGCCGCGAGCGACCACCGGCCGGGTGCTGCGCACAGTGCCGCCGCCGTTGCTGGGGCCGCCCGACTGCACGAGCACGGTCGGCTGCGAGACGTAGCCCGAGGCGTCCCCGGGTCGCTTCGCGGCGTTGCTGTAGACGATGTTCAGCTTCCCGGACTTGCGGTTGTACTCCATCGTGAAGTAGTCGACCAGGCTGCGGTCACCGGCAGGGACGGACAGGTCGCAGCCGAGCCCGTTCAGGCAGATCGAGTCGTAGTGGAACGGGTGGGTGGTCGCCTTCACCTGGTCGAAGTGCGGGTTGGCGGCCAGCCCGTCTGTGCTCTGGCTGACGTAGACGTCCCACGTCGCCTTGAACGTCCCCTGGTTCGCGTCGCCGACGCTCTGGGTCCCGTAGTACGCGATCGCCACCCTGCCCGGCAGGCCGCTGGCGGCGACCCACGGCATCACAGTGGTGCGCACGCCCTCGCGGTTGACCAGCACCTTCGGGTTGCTTGCCGCCTGCTTGCCGCCCGTGCAGGTGCTGAACTTCGACGCCGGCAGCGTCACGAGGTAGGTGCCCCGGTCGCCGCCCTTCTCGGTGTAGACGCCGTAGATGTTGCCGGCGTCGTCGTTGTCGGCGCCGACGAAGCCCGCGTCCGGAGAGACACCGGCGTCAGCGAGCACACAGGTCGTGAAGCTCTGGCCGGAGTCGCGGCTGACCGCGAGCTTGACCTTGCTCCCGGAGCTGTAGGGGAAGTACACGACGCCCTGCGTCGCGGTGCTCTTGCCGGGTGGCGTGAAGGCCCGGATCTGGCCGATCCGGCCGGCCTCGTCC
>JBHEMB010000411.1:0-4303 GCA_046262855.1 Mycobacteriales bacterium
TCGCGCAACGCGCAAGCGCCGCCGCGATCTTCTGCTCCACGCTGACTTCCTCACTCGCCATGCCCCGAAGGATCAGGCGGCTCAGGTGTCAACGATGTCCCGAGACATGCTGTAAACGATGTGACGCAGTCAGCACAGCCCAGAGTCAGGCTCAGTTCTTATGACGTAGCGAGGGGAGTCTCAGAGGCCGAGGGACTTGCTGATGATGGACTTCATGACCTCGCTGCTGCCGCCGTAGATGCGCGCGACCCGCGCGTCGGCGTAGAGCCGGGCGATCGGGTACTCGGTGATGTAGCCGTAGCCACCGAACAGCTGCAGGCAGCGGTCGACGGCGCGGGCCTGGACCTCCGTGCAGAAGAGCTTGGTCGTGGCGGCATCGACCGCAGTCAGCTCACGTACGGCGTGCGCCTCGATGGCGCGGTCGAGCAGCGCCTGCGCGGCTTCGACCTCGGTGGCGACCGCGGCGAGCTCGAACTTCGTGTTCTGGAAGTCGCTGACCTTCTTGCCGAACGCGGTCCGCTCCTTGACGTACTCCACGGTCGTGTCGAGCGCCGCCCGCGCCTGGGCGACGGAGCCGACGGCGATGGCGAGCCGCTCCTGAGGGAGGTTGTGGCCGAGGTACCCGAAGGCCGCGCCCTCCTCCCCCATCCGGTTCGCGACGGGGACCCGGACGTCGGCGAAGGACAGCTCCGTCGTGTCCTGCGACTTGAGCCCGATCTTGTCGAGCATCCGTCCCCGGGTGAAGCCCGGCATGCCGTCCTCGACGACCAGCAGGGTCAGGCCTGCCCTGCGGTCGTTGTCGTCGGTCGACGTGCGCGCGACGACGATGACGAGGTCGGCCAGGTACCCACCCGTGATCAAGGTTTTCGCACCGTTGAGCACGTAGTGGTCACCGTCGCGCACTGCCGTCGTACGGATGCCGGCGAGGTCCGACCCGGTCCCCGGCTCCGTCATGGCGATGGCGGTCAGCAGCTCACCGGACGCCAGGCCCGGGAGCCAGCGCTGCCGCTGCTCGTCGTCGCAGTACTCGAGGAAGTAGGGAAGGATCACGTCTAGCTGCAGGCGCAGCGGTCCGAGCGACACGAGCGCCCGCGCAGCCTCCTCCTGCAGGACGACGTTGAACCGGTAGTCGTCGATGCTCGCGCCGCCGTACTGCTCGGGGATCGCCATGCCCATGACGCCGAGGTCGCCGAGCTTGGCGAAGACCTCCCGCGGCAGGTAGCCCGCCTTCTCCCACTCCGGGAAGTGCGGGACCACCTCGGTCTCCATGAACCCGCGTACGACCTTGCGGAAGGTCTCGTGCTCCTCGGAGAAGACGGTACGACGCACGACGACCCAATCTGTCCTGCGCGCCCGGGCGGCCGCGCGAGAACATTGTTCTCGGAATGGAGATCGTCGTCAACGTATGTTGTACTGTTGGTTTCAAGGACCACTCGCACGATCCGGTGACTGGGAACGAGGGCTCATGACCGCCGCGGACAGCTTGGCCGACACCGACGTCTACTACGACCCGTACGACAAGGTGATCGACGAAGATCCGTATCCGATCTGGCGACGGCTGCGAGACGAGCGCCCGCTCTACTACAACGAGAAGCACGACTTCTACGCGGTCAGCCGGTTCGCCGACGTCGAGACCTGCCTGCTGGACTGGGAGACCTACAGCTCGGCCAAGGGCTCGATCCTCGAGATCATCAAGAGCGGCATGCCGATGCCGCCCGGCAGCATCATCTTCGAGGACCCGCCCGGGCACGACCTGCACCGCGGAATCCTGCGGCGGGTGTTCACCCCGCGCAGCATCGCCGCCCTCGAGCCGAAGATCCGCGAGTTCTGCGAGCACGCCCTCGACCCACGAGTCGGCTCCGGCAGCTTCGACTTCATCGCCGACCTGGGCGCCCAGATGCCGATGCGCACGATCGGTCTGCTGCTCGGCATCCCCGAGGAGGACCAGGTCGCGCTCCGCGAGCACATCGACGAGGGGCTCGGGCTCGACGAGAACGGCGAGTCGAGGCTGACCGAGAAGCTCGAGGGTGGCGCGGAGACCGCCCTGTTCGCCGACTACATCGACTGGCGTGCCAAGCACCCGTCTGACGACCTCATGACCGAGCTGCTCGAGGCGGAGTTCGAGGACATGGACGGCACGACGCGTCGGCTGTCCCGCGCTGAGGTGCTCGGCTACGTCAACCTGCTGGCTGCGGCCGGCAACGAGACGACGACCCGGCTCATCGGCTGGACGGGCAAGGTGCTGGCGGACCACCCCGACCAGCGCGAGCTGCTCGTCGCCGACCCCTCCCTGATCCCCGGTGCCATCGAAGAGGTGCTCCGCTTCGAGCCGCCGTCGCCGGTGCAGGCCCGCTATGTCATGCGTGACGTCGAGGTGCACGGCACAGTGGTGCCGCAGGGCAGTGCCATGGTGTTGCTGAATGCCTCGGGCAACCGCGACGAGCGGCAGTTCACCGACCCCGACCGCTTCGACGTGAAGCGCGTCATCGACCGGCACCTGAGCTTCGGCTACAGCATCCACTTCTGCCTGGGTGCCGCACTCGCCCGGCTCGAAGGGCGGATCGCGCTGGAGGAGGTCCTCAAGCGGTTCCCGACCTGGGAGGTCGACACCGACGCTGCCGTTCGAGCGCACACCTCGACCGTGCGCGGCTGGGAGCGCCTCCCCGTCCGCACGCCGTAGCGCCCCTGCCGCCAAACCCGCCAGCGACAGAGCGACAAGCGCCGCGCCAGGGCAAGGCAGAAGTCACATCGTCGCTCAAGCCACCGCCGTCCGGAGCTCCAGATGCAGGGCGGCGAGGCCGCGGAGGATGAAGCTGGGCAGGTAGCCGAAGTCACGCCCGCCCTCGGGACCGTGGTGCGCGTCGGAGATCCTGATGTCCGTCGTGCGGTCGAGCAGCCGTTCCAACGCGACCCGACCCTCCGCGCGGGCGAGCGGTGCACCCGGGCAGGTGTGGATGCCGCGGCCGAAGGCGATGTGCCGGCGCGCGTTCGGACGAGCGATGTCGAACGTCCCCGGGTCCTCGAAGAAGCGCGGGTCGCGGTTCGCCGCACCGTTGAGCACCATGACGGTCGTACCCGCGGGCAGGTCGACGCCCGCCACCGTGGTGGGCACCCGAGACAGCCTGAAGTCGCCCTTGATCGGGCTCTCCAGCCGCAAGGTCTCCTCGATGAAGCTCGGGATCAGGGAGCGGTCGTTCCTCAGCGCCTGCTGGAGATCTGGCCGCTCGGCAAGGACCCGCAGGGCCGCACCGAGCAGTCGAACCGTGGTTTCCTGCCCGGCGGCGAACAGGTTGACGGCCACCCGCGCGACGTCGCCGACATCGGGCGTCGTGCCGTCCGGGAAGGTCGCCTCGGCAAGGCTGGTGAGGACATCGGCTCGGGGCTCGTCGCGGCGGCTCTGGATGTAGTTCGAGAAGCGCAGGTAGAGGTACTCCAGCGGCGAGTGCGCCATCCCATCGTCCTCGGCGATGCTCCCCACCCCGGCATCGTCGGGATGGTGCTGCATCTCCCTGGCGAGCTCGTCCAGGTCCTCGTCGGGCACGCCGAGGAGATCGGCGATGACGAGGCGGGTGAAGGGGCTTGCGAAGTCGCCGATGAACTCGCCGCCACCGTCGGCGACGAGGGAGTCGAGCAGCTGGTCGGCTAGCTGCCACATCTGTGCCTCGTTCTCCTTGAGGCGCTTCGGCGTGATGAGGCTCATGAGCAGGCCGCGATGGGCGGTGTGCACCGGCGGGTCGAGGTTCGGGAGCTGGTCACTCATCGGCAGCTCGTGGCGGTGCTCCTCGATGAGCGCCGAGACGTCGTCGCCCTCGAGCGGTACCGGGAACCCGGGGAACGGCCCGGTCACCGCGAGGCACGACGAGAAGGTCTCGGCGTCGTTGAAGACGTCGATCGCCTCCTCGTAGCCCGTCACCAGCACCACGTCGTGATGTCCCTCGCGCCACACCGGGCACTGCTGGCGGACGGCGTCGTAGAAGGCGTGCGGCTCGACCAGCAGCGCCGGGTCCCGGAAGAAGTCGCTCGAGCTGATGTCCTGCATGGTCGGCATCGTCCCATCAAGAGAGAGCGGAAACGGGGCTCTACCCACAGGATAACCGCGGTGTCGCGCTCACGCCATCGAGCCTGATGTCGTTGGCGTGATGACGTAACTGACCAGATATGGGAACGTTCTTCTCGATAGCTGCACACGCTGCTATCGTCACGGCATGCGCCACGCTGACCATGTCGTGGAGCCGTTGGAGATGCGGCGGGTGTTGGGGCATTTCGCGTCGGGTGTGACTGTGGTGACGGGTTTTGCCGATGG